>NZ_JBMPPI010000024.1:0-93963 GCF_049340245.1 Undibacterium sp. TC4M20W | reverse complement strand
AACTTTGATACTCTTTCATCTTGAAACTCCTTCTTTTGGTAGAGATAGAAGTTTCAAACCGACCGCCGTATAGGTCAAACCTTGAGGAGTCCCCCGGCAGAGCCGGGGGATTACCTTATTTATTTATGATTCGTAATCGCCAAGTTTAAATCATGCAGACAATCCCACATATAAAAAAAGAAGATCTTGAACGATGGGAGAAAATCCTCAGCAAGATATCACCAAAAGTATTGGCTGCTATCAATTCGGGTTTGCTGCAAGATGGACGCCTGCTGGCACTTCATTTAAGAAATAGCCTAAATTTAGGTGCTTTAGCTTACGCTTCCGGGGATTTCAAAGGTTTTCTAGCTGCGTATCATGAGACTTTGCTACGATTTCAATTATTCTTCGATGACAGGTATTTTTCACAAGTTAATGCCAAATATGTTTACGAAACCAGCGAGGAAATATTATGTGTTAGCTTGATATTAAATGAATCACGCACACCTAACCTAGCGCGAGACATACTATCATTTACAGTGCAGCAATCTGATTCACGAGTTGAATTTATCAGCGCAATCGCAGCACTTCTTCAAGACGAAAAAGATAGTGCAAGAAAACTGACACTGCGTCTCATTAAGAATTCGAGTTTATCGTTTGGGCAATTTTTACCGCAAGCGCTTTTGGCTATTATTAATGATGATTTGAATTTATTCTTGATAGCCATTGCTGGAGCTACCGCTGAGTTTGACGAACACATCAGCGCCGAAGGTAAAGGCACTCCAGAAGCAGCTATTTTTCTTAGAGGGGCCGCGCTGCTCAGATTGTTTGAACGTGTAAATCACAAAGAAATTAATAAAACCACCTTTGATCCTCGCTTACTACCAAATATATAGAATACAGTGTTTTGTCACTTGATCGCCAAGAACCAACTTACTCTGTTTTACTATCAAATAAATTGAGTTGAGAATTACAAAATCTTAAGCAGTTACCAATATCCGACATAAATATGTAGGGTTTAGAATTGATAACGTGCCTGCACACCCAGACCCAACACTTTGGCACTACTCAAATTCAGATTATCTGTCTGCAAATGCACACCGACAAATTGATTGCTCCAGCCTATGCCAACTGATTTATAACGCGTATCAAAGCTGGCATCAAAACGACCATAGGCAGAATGATTGGCGACACTCAACACTGGTAGATTTACGCCATAAAAATGCCGGACTTGCGCGGCAAATTCCCATTGCTGGTTTTGGTAAGCGAGTCGCGCTGTATGCGTTTGTGGCACTGAGATCGAGCGCGTCCTCTGACGGTTGACGCCTTGTAGCAGAGGCTGATAGTTCAGATAGCCTTTGCTGTCATATTGCACGACGGCAGAGCTCAGGCTTTGCTGTAGCTCTGGCAAATTTTTCCAGGCAAAGCGATTGAATACATCTTCCAGTTGATATTGCACACGCCATGCAGGATTGATTTGCCAATCCATGGCAAGGCTGGAGCTGTAGCCCCTGGCTTCAGGCTCAAATTGCTGGAACAAATATTGGTAGCGGCTATTCACATCCAGCTCGCTAGCAGAAAAACTGTAGTGTTGATTATCGACATAACTGGCCGCACCTGTTGCCTGTGTAGAGCGGTATTGCGGATTCATGTAATACACGGCACTGGCAAAGAAGCGCGGTTGATACACACCACCAAAATCAAACCAGCGCCCTGCCCTCAGGCCAAAGCCTGACCAGCTTTCCAGCTGGGCAGCCAGTTGATAATTGACAGCTTGTTGTGGCAAACCAGCTTGCTTGTATGCCTTCACAAATGCCAGGGTGGATGCGCTGGCTTTAAGCATGCCTTCCTGGCGGGCTTCCAGATTTAAGCGCCACTCTTTATAACCCACACCCAGCTCTGCCCGCAAACGACGCAGACTGACATTCTGACCATCTTTGGGAGAAAAATCTGTATTCCAGTCGCCTTCGATTTTGCGGGTGGGCATGAAGTCTGAGGCTTCCCACAAATCCACATTGGAAAATACCTGCCAGCCCTCATCGTTCTTTTGTGGGGAAAGCACATCCAGAGCATATGCCTGCTGGGTAATTGATGCGCAGAATAAGGAAAATATCAGACGGGAAGAAAACATGGCTTACTCAAAAAAAATAGCCCGCTGACATGCAGCGGGCCGTCAAACAATATACAAACTATCGGATGGTTTCAAAGCTACCATCAACATAGCTGATACGGCCTACTTTGATATCCAGCCAGCCTACCTTGCTGCCATCTTTGAGGATGTCGGCAACTTCATTCTTGCCATACACATCAAAAGAAACACCGGACGAGCTACTGACGCGCACAACGCGGGGCTTGCCAATGCTCTCACTCATTTGCGCATTGATGACACTACTGCCATCCAGATATTGCGCAAAAATACTGTTACTACCGAAAGCGTCATTACTGCCAGTCACATTCAATTTTAATGGCGGGCGTTCTGGCACCTGTATAACGCCTGACAATGCTACTGCCTTGCGCACAAAATTATTTGCTGACTCGGGCTTGTTGCTATCGAAGCTGCCGTAGGCAAAGCGCTCTACCGTCAATTGACCGTTGAAAATCTCCAGTGCATTTGCAAGGCCTGTGGCATTGCTGATGCTACCTATAAAATCAATACGATTTGGTTGATAGCTGAGGCCATTCTTGTCGGCAGATGCATTTCCGATTTTTATCTCGCCATGCACTTTGCTATTACCAGCTTCAGCCGTAATCGCCAGATTGAATTCTTTGATGCCATTTTTTTGCAGATTACCTTTGTAACTCAAGGCAACAATTGCGTAAGAACCTTTATCCAGTGACAGACGTGAACTTACCTGATCTTTGACATAAGATTTAAGCTCACCACTAAAGTCATAGCGGAAATTGCCATCGACGGTTTGATTGCGGTCCGTGCGAAGACTCCAGCGCTCAAAATCTGAAATCAACTGCCCAGCGCTATTCGTGCGTGGTGGCATCTTGCCTTCAACCGTGAAGGCATATAGCTTGTTGCCTTCCATGGCAATACTCATCTGACCAGTGTATGCATCATTTGAATTGCCATACGTGGCAACTACGTCTGCAGGATTAACTGGTCTTCTGAGGAAATCATTCTTACCTTCATTCCAGACGAACACTGCTTTTTGCTGTACCAGTTCAGATTTGTAGTTAAAACGGGTGACGTCATTTGCCACTGGTTCCAGCCAGATACGATCTACCAATTCCACCCACTCAACCTGATATTGATAAGCATATTTATAGGTGCCCGGCAGTATAAAGCGCGAGAAACGGCATTCTATGCCTGCAGCTTGCGCAGGTGTAGTTGCCACATTCAAGGCATCACGCATGACAGTGCAATCGCCCAGATTGCCGATATTCTGATAAACACTCCACAATGCAGTTTGCCCATAGAACAGGCCATTGACCGCAGTTGCATTGGTCTGACCGTTCCTGTATTTATTGAATTGATCTATACCTTCCGTGATGGTTTTGGACCAGATCAGCAAATCCTTGTCCAGCGGTTGCGTCGCTTTTTCAAAGTCGGACTTGACAGCATTGAGGCGCAAATCCAGGCCACCATTTTGCTGTGAATTCGATACCGCATAAATGTTATTGCGCAAGCTGCTAAATAATTGTTTGGTTGCAGCGATCTTGTCCTGTTCAGGAGCGGGTGCTGGCAGACTATTCGCAGTAAACGCACTGGTACCAGCTACTGAGTTTTTGCCTGATTTGTTGAGGCTTTCATCTTGTGCGACTTTTTCAAAGCTGGCACGCAAAGCGGCACGTACATCTTCTCGCAATATAAAATCATTGCCATCCAGTTTGCCAGCAGAGGCGATTTGTTTTACCACGCAAGCTACACGGCTACCCTGGTTTGCAGCGTCGCAGGAAAGAGCCTTGTCCAGTGCCAGTTGCGAAATGGCAGTCAGGCTCAGGCCCTGAATTTTTTCATCAACATAAGTATCTTGCGATGCATCTGCAGTCGTGTGGATTGCCAGCACCCTTTGCGGGTCAAAACCCAGCAAGGCCTGTACACCTGCCCTGGCCCGGTCTATGTTTGTTGGTGTCAGTCCGCCCGCTTTTTCTGCAACCTGAACGATCAATTCTGTCAGCGGCGTAACGCTACCCCAATATACTGGTTCAGGACTGCTACCTTGCTTGACAACGCTGCGCAACTTCAAGTCTTCAGGAAAAGGCAAGTCTGCCTGGGTAGCCTCGTCATACATTATTGCGCCAGGCGCAGCACTTACTTCGATGAGGAAACTGGCAACACTGCCAGATACCGATATCGCATAGCTGCCGTCAGCGCCGGTAGTAGCTGTCGCAAAAGAACTGGCAGATTTATTACCGGCCTGATCAAGACTAAAGGCTGATACGTGCGCACCAACGATGCGTCCCTTTGCGACTACGCCGATAAATTGACGACCACTGTTACTGACAGCTACTGTGGTGCCATTCGCGTTATTGCTGACGGTACTACCGCCTCCACTTCCACCACCACAAGCACTGAGCAATGCTGACAATAAGACGGGAATAAAAAATTGATACTTGTTATTTTTCATGAAGTAATTGAAGTTTGAGCGCAAAAGCGCACATGCATAAAAAGTACAAAATGCAGCTGGCATCTCAGAAAATGCAATATCTGCAATTTTGTTACGAAATGTAAATGCAAAAAAGACTGGTGATTCTAACACCAGAAAGCCGTTTGGCTACACATAAGACGAACAAATATGTGGTTATAAATATATGGGATGTAAATGAGGTGTAAGTGAGTTGTAATGCGGTAGCGCAGCCACATCTGGCTGACCATTAATACAATCAGCGCTTGACCTGGTCAGGCTGTGCAGTCGTTGAAGCAGGTGAGTTGGCATCAAGTATCTGTACGAAAATTTCGTTCTTCTTGATCATGCCGAGTTCAAAGCGGGCGCGCTCTTCGACCGCGTCTGTACCGTTTTTTAAATCCTGTACTTCGGATTCGAGCTTGCCATTGCGTTCTTTTAATTTTTCGTTATTTCCTTTGACCTGCGCTACCTGCCTGTCCAACTCCCAGACACGCAACCAGCCCCCCTTACCCAACCACAGCGGGTATTGGATCAACATCAACAGGGCAGCAAAGGAAAGAGCTATCAAACGCACGGATAATTAAAGCAAAATAATAAAAACAAAACTAATCTGTTTCCAAAAGCAGACCTACAAGAAAAAGGGGAACTCCGTTCCCCTTTTTATTTGCACGATACCAGATTACTTCAGATTATAGAAGGCGTCGCGACCAGGGTAGCTGGCAATTTCGCCCAAATCTTCTTCAATACGCAGCAATTGGTTGTATTTTGCCATACGATCAGAACGGGACAAAGAACCGGTCTTGATTTGCAAGGCATTGGTACCAACGGCGATATCGGCAATAGTGCTGTCTTCTGTTTCACCGGAACGATGGGAAATAACGGCTGTATAACCAGCACGTTTTGCCATTTCGATCGCAGCAAAAGTTTCTGTCAAAGTACCAATCTGGTTGATTTTGATCAGGATGGAGTTGGCGATACCTTTTTGTATGCCTTCTTTCAGGATCTTGGTATTGGTGACGAACAAGTCATCGCCAACGATCTGGACTTTCTTGCCCAGTTTTTCAGTCAGGATAGCCCAGCCGTCCCAGTCGCCTTCAGCCATGCCGTCTTCGATGGAGATGATAGGATATTTATCTACCCAGGTTGCCAGCAGATTGGTAAAGTCGGCGGAAGACAAAGTCAGGCCTTCACCTTCGAGGTGGTATTTGCCGTCTTTGTAGAATTCGCTGGCAGCGCAATCCAGGCCCAGAGCGATTTGCGTGCCTGGCTCGTAGCCAGCAGCTTCTATCGCCTGGATAATCAGTTTGATGGCAGATTCGTGATTATCGACGGAAGGTGCAAAACCACCTTCATCACCAACCGCTGTCGTCAGACCTTTGTCGTGCAGGATTTTTTTCAGTGCATGGAATACTTCTGCACCATAGCGAACTGCTTCGCGGAAAGTTGGCGCACCAACCGGGATGATCATGAACTCTTGAATATCCAGATTATTGTCAGCGTGTGCACCACCGTTGATGACGTTCATCATCGGTACTGGCAATTGCATCGCGCCTGAGCCACCAAAATAACGGTACAGTGGCAGGCCAGCTTCTTCAGCGGCAGCTTTGGCGACAGCCATGGACACGGCCAACATGGCATTTGCACCCAGGCGGCTCTTGTTTTCAGTGCCGTCCAGATCGATCAGGGTACGATCCAGGAATGCCTGCTCATTCGCATCCAGGCCCATGATGGCTTCAGCGATTTCGGTATTGATGTGTTCGCAGGCTTTCAAGACGCCCTTGCCCAAATAGCGCGACTTGTCGCCATCACGCAGCTCTATGGCTTCGCGGGAACCTGTGGATGCGCCTGAAGGCACAGCAGCACGGCCCATGACACCAGATTCCAGCAAGACATCACATTCAACAGTTGGGTTACCGCGCGAATCCAGAATTTCACGACCGATAATGTCAACGATGGCACTCATTCAATTCTCCTAAACAATCAAAATATCGAACAAAATATCTAACAAATTAATACGAATCTGATTTGCAAAACATCTGTTGGCTGGATATGCCGACAGATAAATAAAGCTGGCAGCTGTATGACTTTATTACAGCCAAAATAATGGTGCAGATGATACCCCATTACGGCAACACTTCAAGCCGGACAAAACTTTATTCTTGCGGCTTTTTACGCTGATAAGCAAAAAAACCTTCACTACAGATCAAATCATGCAAAAGCAGGCTCAAAAACCCTGGCATATCCCCGTCAGTACAGTCTCCGGGGCCTGCCAACAACATTCTTTCAGGCAACTACATACCATCTTGCAAAAAAGGCGAGCCGCAAAAGTGGCTCGCCTTTTTAATCAGAATTTGCAGATAACAGACAAACCAGCATTCAAACTACCCGACTGGAGGTCTGCATCAAATCCCTTACATCTCATGCCTTGTTACCCTGCGCCTTTTTATGATCTATCGCCGCCCTGGCGAAAGATATAAACAAAGGATGACCATCACGCGGCGTCGATTTAAACTCAGGGTGATATTGCACACCCAGATACCAGGGATGCACATCACGTGACAATTCCATGATTTCGCACAAATCTTCTGTCGGCGTACGGGCAGAAACGATCAAACCAGCTGCCTCAACGCGCCCCAGATAATGATTATTGGCTTCATAGCGATGACGATGACGCTCAGTCACGACATTGCCATAAATCTCTGAAGCCAGCGTACCAGAAATAACCGCACAAGTTTGTGCACCCAGGCGCATAGTGCCGCCAAGGTCAGAATTTTCATCCCGTGTCTCGACTTTACCATCATGGTTTTGCCATTCATTGATCAGGGCAACCACTGGCTGTTCTGTCTCTGCATCAAATTCTGTCGAGTTTGCCATGCTCAGGCCGGCCTTGTTACGGGCATATTCAATCAGAGCAACTTGCATACCCAGGCAAATGCCCAGGTAAGGTATTTTATTTTCACGAGCATAGCGGGCTGCCAGAATCTTGCCTTCTACGCCGCGTTTGCCAAAACCACCTGGCACCAGGATGGCATCGTATTTTTCCAGTGACTTGGTACCGTGCGCTTCGATTTCTTCAGAATCAACATACTCAATATTCACACGGCTCTCAGTGTGGATACCGGCATGACGCAAGGCTTCTGTCAAAGATTTATACGACTCTGTCAGATCAACATATTTACCGACCATACCGATAGTGACTTCTTCTTTCGGATTTTCCAGCGCATAAATCAATTTGTCCCACATCGCCAGATCAGCTGGTTTTGGTGACAAGCCCAGTTTATCGCAAACGATTTTATCCAGACCCTGGTCGTGCAACATCTGTGGAATCTTATAGATGGTATCTGCATCCCATACAGAGATCACTGCTTCTTCAGCCACATTGGCGAACAGGGAAATCTTGGCGCGTTCATCATCAGGGATAGGACGGTCAGCACGGCACAGCAAGGCATCAGGGAAAATACCAATTTCACGCAGTTTTTGTACACTGTGCTGGGTAGGCTTGGTTTTCAATTCACCGGCAGCGGCAACATACGGCACCAGTGTCAGATGCACGAAGGCAGCGGCATTGCGGCCAGCGCGCAGGCTCAGTTGACGGGCAGCTTCGAGGAAAGGCAGGGATTCGATATCACCGACCGTACCACCGATTTCAACCAGAGCAACGTCAGCACCGGCAGCGCCACGATGGATGAATTCCTGGATTTCATTGGTGATGTGCGGGATAACTTGCACAGTCTTGCCCAGATATTCGCCACGACGTTCTTTGCGGATAACGGATTCATAAATCTGACCAGTGGTGAAGTTATTCACCTTTTTCATTTTGGCCGTGATGAAGCGCTCATAGTGCCCCAGATCCAGATCAGTTTCAGCGCCGTCATCGGTCACGAAAACTTCGCCATGCTGGAATGGGCTCATGGTACCTGGATCCACATTAATGTACGGATCAAGTTTGAGCATAGTGACTTTGAGACCGCGCGATTCAAGGATCGCAGCGAGAGAGGCAGCGGCAATACCCTTGCCTAAAGAGGAGACTACGCCCCCCGTAACGAATACAAACTTAGTCATTGCAGAAGGTGCCGAACGGCACAAGCGGGAAATTCGAATTATACATCACTAAGCCGTGATGTGCGAGAATTCCCGCTCGCAATTAGCTTGAAATTTCAGGAGCCGGCAGATTTACATTGCATAAATAAATTGCAATCTTGCAAAATTCTGCGCGCCCTGGCCATTGCTTAATTCCTTGATTTCATTGCTGCGACGGATGAAGGATGCTGATGCACCATAGTTTTCACCACGCCATAAATAACCTATCTCAAACTCGCCCACCAGACTTTTGGGTTTGACTGCAGTAGTCTGATTACTAAAGTAGCCGCCCTGTATGCTTGCATTGTAGGCAACAGTCTTGAGCTCGGTACGCAAGAAGCCATAACTGGCTGCTTGTTCAGGCAATGCATTCAGGCTGCCCGCACGTATCATCAACTCGGCACTGGCATCAGTAAATATATTACCGAAACGACCCTTCAGGCGCGGAGCAATATCTACATTGGACATGGCCACGATGCGGCCCGGTGAATATTCACCTGACAGGACTGCACCCCATTCATTGCGCAGCTGCGTACTCCAGCCTTGTGGCAAAGGCTGCTTCAGCAATCTGTGCAAATGTGTCTGCGTCCACTCGCCACCGGCGCAAGGGCCCAGGCATCCTAGGTCCAGACCCAATCGCTGGCTGCTGCCATTGGCTTCATTCTTTTCACGATACACGCCTGCAAACAACCAGCCAGCATAAGGGTGATCAATTTTAGCGATCTGGTTCGGAGTCAGTTTGATGTCTGATGCTGTATATAGCTCCTGCCCCAGTCGCCAGCCATAAGTCAGCGCCTGCGTGGTGTCTCCTTTGGTAAAGCTCTGCCCTATTCTGTTACCGCTGGTGTAAAAACCGTCATCCTTCTTGAACAGCAAGCTGTCATTATCAATATCCACTTGCCAGGTTATTTTGCCAGTCTGCCGCACCTGTGTGAATTCATTCCAGGATGGCAAAGTCTCTTGTGCAAACACGCTGGTCGTAAAGAGCAATGTCGCCAGTGGCAAAGCAAATTTCAATACAGGCTTGATTTGATTCATGTATTTGTCGAGATAAAGTTTATAGGGAGCTTATGCTGCACTTTGTTTCATGCGTTCCAGCATTGCCAACACGGCTGCGGCAGTTTGCTCAGGCACTTCCATGGGGATCAAATGTCCACCTGGAATAAGTACGTAATTATCACCCATTAATTTCTTTGTCGCATGAGGGCCAGCCTGGCGGCACTCTATGGATTCAGTACCTCCAATAAAACCAACTGGCACATTGGGGGGCCGTTTGTTCAATCTACCCAAACCATCCGGCAAGGTGCGGTAGATAGCTGTTTCTACTTCGCGGGTAAAACGCAGGGTCACGCCTTCCGGGTGTGGTTTAAGCCCGGCTTTCATATAATCACGCAAGACTTCTGGCGGCCAGATGGCAAACATCTCCTTCGATGCAAAGTGCTGATAGGCCTCTTCTTCATTTTTCCACAGATGGCGTCGTCTTTCTGAAAAACGCGCAGGTGAAAACTTTTTGTCCAGCCCCAGGGACTTGAATATACGCAATAACATCGCCCGCCAGCCAGATACCACAGGAGAATCCAGTACCACGACCCCACGCACCAGGTCTGGCCTGGCCCTCGCAGCCATCAGGGACAAGATGCCACCCAGCGAATGGCCCAGCAATATCACGGGTTGCTGATAACTTGCCTGCAAAGTGTCTATCAACTCTTGCACCAGGTTGCGCCAACCATCTGTCACAGGATATGCCGGATTGTGGCCAACCATGTCGGTGGCATGCACATCATAAGAGGATCGCAAATGATCGAGAAACACGCGATATGTCCCGGAGGGAAAGCTATTGCCATGGACAAAATGGATGATGGGTTTTACGGTAGTCTCGTTCATAAAAAGGGCATAGCATTACCGGTCAAACCAATAACGCGCGTTTTCCTGTCTGAATTGTGAAGTTTTCAATGATGCGCCAAATTGTATGCTGATTGCACCCGATTCATCTGTTCTTAGACGTTTTATTCCAAAATCAGCGTAGCGCTGGAAGACTTCTGGCTTGGGATGGTGGTAGCGGTTCAAGTAACCGACCTGGAAAATTGCCAGCTCTGGCTGCACCACCTTTAGGAACGGCTCCGTAGACGATGTCCCACTACCATGATGCGGTGCCAGCAACACATCCGCCTTCAATTTTTGCGGGATGCTGTTCACCAGTTCATCTTCCTGTATGGCCTCTATGTCACCCGCCAGCAAAATGGAATGCAGTTTGGCAGAGACCTTTAATACGCAACTACGGGCATTCGGTTTCCATTTCGTACTTTCATAACTGGCTGAGCCGGGTTGCAAGACTTCAAAATGTACGCCATCCCAATCCCAGGATTGCCCACCCACACAACGCCTGTGCTGCTTTGCAGTTTGAACGATGGGGCTATCCAGACTCAGGGACGTACTTAACAGGCCTACAGGCAAATGCTTGAGTATGCTTAAGGCTCCGCCAGAATGGTCATTGTCGTTATGGGAAATCATCATGACATCAAGTTCATTGATGCCCCTAGCATGCAGATAAGGCAAAATCACGCGGCTGCCACTGTCAGAATCAAGCCCCAGACTGGGGCCGCTGTCATACAGTAGTCTGTGATGTGCAGTTTCCAGCAATAAAGCCATACCCTGCCCTACATCCAGTGCCGTCACGGCCAACTCTCCCTCTGCTGGTTTTTGCGAAGTCTGCAATAACAATGGCAAGCAACAGACCAGCCCCAGCCAGCGCAAGGGCCAGGCTCTGGGAGCCAGCAGCCACAATACACCGGCCATGGCCAGCGCAAACAGCCAGAATGAGGGGACAGGTGCCGTCCACACGGCATACGGCGAGGCACTGAAGTAAGTCAGGAAGCGTGCCAGAAAATCGACGAAGACGTGAGCAATTTGCAGCAGCCATCCTGATAAAAGCGCAGGCAGGATACTGCCGACCAAGGCCAATGGCGTGACAACAAAGCTGACCAGGGGAATAGCGATTGCATTTGCCAACGGGCTGATGAGGGATATCTGGCCAAACAGGAACATGGTCAGCGGTATCATGCCCAGAGTTACTGCATATTGCATCAGTGATGCCGAACGCAAAGAGGCAATGAGGCCGGCTGCACGACTTTCTTGGGGTTTTACGCGCCCTTGCCCGCCAGTAGCAAAAACGATGACGCCGACAGCCGAAAAGGATAACCAAAACCCCGCAGACAACACCGCCCAAGGGTCTGCCAATACGACAAGTCCCAGCGCCAGGCTTAAGACTGCAGAAAAACTGCTGATGCGCCCTGTCCATATCGCCACCGCCACGACGCTGAGCATGATCAGCGTTCTTTGCGCAGGCAAACCAAATCCAGCGAGGGCAACATAGACCAGTGCCATCAACGCACCTGCCAGTGCCGCTGCCTTTTGCGCAGGCAGGCGCAAGGGCAAAGAAATATTGAGGAAAAAAGAGCGCCGCCAGAAGTAAAATACCAGGCCAGCGAACAAGCCTGCGACCATGGTAATGTGCAAGCCAGAAATACTGATCAGATGACCTATGCCCACCCGGTTAAATATAGTCCAGTCAGATTGAGGAATTTCACGCTGATCGCCGACCACCAGGGCGACCAGCACCCCAGCATATTGCTGGCCGGGCAGAGCAGCGTGTATGCGGTCGCGTAACTTGGCGCGGCTGTATTCGACGACATTGTTGATGCTCCAGACAAAGTCAGCCAGCTTGCGGTTATAGATAATAGCTTCTGGTTCAAATTTATCGAGCCGTACAGTGCCAGTAGCACGTATGCCTTGCTCCAGCAGCCATGCCTCATAATCAAAGCCAGCGAGTGGATTGGCGTTGCCATGCGGGCGCTTCAGCCGCACTTTGAATTGCCAGCGTTCACCTGGCTGGACTGTCGTCACCTGTCGCATATCACTGCCACGGTCAGCGCCATACCAGGACAATGCGACTTTGGATGGCCAATGCGCAATGCCAGTCAGATCGCCAACACCATCAGCACGCACCTGCTCTACTGCAAAATTGAATCTTTGCCCGTGTTCAAATTGAAAAGGCAGGCTGTCTATGGTGCCGGTTAATACCACATCCTGGTTTTCCCATTTTTTGGGTAACTCTTCGCGCATATAGAAATGTGCATAAGCGCTGGCCCAGACGAAGCCCAATAGAGCAGCAACCGCAAAGCGCGCGGGCAGATGCATCCAGGGTACTAGTTTGTATTTAAGCAGAAGAAGAATGATGAATAGTGCTGAAACCACCAGCAGCGCCAACAAGTTGTAGCTCAATAGCGCTGCCTGTTGCTGCAAGATGGCGACACCAAACACCAAGCCCAACATCACCGCCCGCACAGACTAGCCCCTTTGCATGCGTGGCATGATGTGCATGGCATTGGCGGTAGTTGCTTGCGCTACTTCAGCCAGACTCAGATGACGCAACTCTGCCAGCACGGCACCTATCTTTGGCAACTGGGCTGGTGTATTCGCGCCCTCTGGCAACCAGCTAGGCGGGATATCTGGCGCATCGGTTTCGAGCACGATGCTGGACAGGGGCAAGTCCGTTGCCAGCCTGCGTATCTGCAAGGCGCGCGTGAAAGTCATGGCGCCACCAAAGCCCAGCTTGAAACCCATGTCAATGAAGGTCTGTGCCTGCTGTGCACTGCCATTAAATGCATGGGCGATACCGCCCCGTACTTTGATGCGACGCAAATGCTTGAGGATGATGTCTTGTGAACGCCTTACATGCAGCAGCACAGGCAAATCAAAATCCCTGGCCAGCTTCAGTTGTTCTGTATAGAAGTATTCCTGTTTTTCCTTCAAAGGGCTCTGTGTCAGTGCAGGTACAAAATAGTCGAGGCCAATTTCGCCTATGGCTACCAGCTTTTTTTGCGTATCTGCGCCAGCCATCAAGGCACTTACTTTTTCGCGCAAGAGCAGCAAGTCTTCTTCTTTTGAAGTTGGCACATACATGGGGTGTATGCCGAGAGCATAAAAACAATCGGGTCGCTGCTCGCCCAACTGAATGACAGTGTCAAAATTGCTTTTGTGGACGGCAGGCACAACGATGGCCGAAACGCCTGCTTGCGCAGCAGCTTCGGCCACAGTCAGCGATGTGCCACCAAACTCACTTGCATCCAGATGACAGTGGCTATCTATCCACATAATATCCACACATGGCTTCAAACCCAGACTAATTGATTAATAGCCTGATTATGAAGCAGTTTGCCTGCGGACTACAATGTTTTGAACGGGTGCTATTGTTTGCACCTCCTTGTGAGCGCGCCAACGCCAGACAATCAGGCCAGCAGCCAGGGCTGCCAGCAAATGTTTGATACTGTGGCCGCTCATGATCTGGAGTTGCTGCAAAATCTGCTCATCCAGCATTTCAGTGATTTTTGCAATCACGTATAAAAACATCGCTGCACCAAATGCCAGGCGGTCTGCACGTTCTGCTTTCCATATCCATTGCCATAAGGGGATCAATACCAGAGTCAAACCCTGTATCAGTAAATAGGGACGCAAGTCATCTGTCTGCTGCCACCAGATCACAGACATCAAAGCCGCCATCAATAACAGCACCAGCTCCAAAAAGGCTTTGCGCGCATCCATACCTGGCAGGCTATCTGCCCTCACTGCCGCCAGCAAACTGCAACAGGCAAAGACAATGGGCAACCTGTCCCAGAACAGACGTGCATCGTCAGGTGCTAAATGGTAATAACTGGAACCCACGGTAGTGGCAGCGATACTGAGAGCAAAGACGCAATAAGCGGGGAATGCGATACCAACCTCACCCTTGCGATATTTTTCCAGCAAAAACCAGCCGCCAACCATCGCCACTATCGCAAAGCCAAGATTGGTCAGTACATCAATCGCATGAGGTATACCCGCCCAGTCTGACTGGTCAGCAAAGTCATGATAATGCGCTAGCTGGGCAATCGGTCCATGCAGTAATAATGCCAGGGCTGCCAGCGCCGAAATCAGCAAAGGCAGCGTACGTAAGCCAGCTTTCATTTTCTTCACCTATGTTTTAAGAGATAGGTAATTGTGGAGACAGGCAGCAAATAATGTAACTAATACTGGTAAAGTAGCACCATAAAATAATCGAAGTATTAAATCCCGCAACCTTGCGCATGCAGAACCATGACAGAAATCCGGCAATTATTGAACAGCATCAAGCAGCAATTGAAGCTGCAAGGCAAAACATATAGGGACGTGGCTGTGGCCCTGGATTTGTCCGAGGCCAGTATCAAGCGCCTCTTGAGTGCCGATAATGGTGCCAATATGAGTATAGAAAGGCTGGCACAAATCAGCCAGTTTCTGGGCTTTAGCCTGATGGAGATCACGCAAGAGGCAAATACCAGCAACACCCGGATCCATAGTCTGAGCCCTGCGCAGGAAAAGGAATTAGTTTCTGACACAAAATTGCTGCTGGTGGCAGTTTGCGCCCTGAACCACTGGAAATTTGAAGAAATCCTGCATGTCTATCAACTCAGTGAAACAGAATGCCTGAGCAAACTCTTGCGTCTGGATAAATTATGCCTGATCAGCCTGATGCCAAATAATCGCATACGCTTGAATATCGCCAGGGATTTTGACTGGCTGCCACATGGCCCCATACGCCAATATTTCCACGACACTGGTATGGCAGATTTTCTGGATGCGCCGTTTAGTCATGAATATGAGTCACAGCATTTCATACATGGCATGCTGACAGATGCCGCCGCTGAAAAATTCCAGGCTGAGATACGCCAGCTCAGGCAAAAATTGGCTGAGCTGCATACCGAGAGTTTAAGCAGTCCGCTCAAGAAAAGGCGGGGCACTGCAGTATTGCTGGCCATGCGTGAATGGGAACCAGCCAGCTTCACTGCCCTGCGCAGAAAACCTTAGTGTGACTTAGTTCAGGTTTTTACTGCGCCTGCTTTGGCCTTGGCAAAGTGACGGCACCAGGGATGACGATATCGTCGCGCAGCCGCAAGAATTTAAAACCTAGCAAGCGGCGTGGCTTGGCCTGCTTGCTGGTTCTGGTCTTTTCATTGGTGCGGCTAATGAAAGTATCAAAACTCTCTTCCTTGACCTGTGGTTCGCCAGAGTTCAAGAAGTTGCGCTTGCCATTCGCATCAACCACGACCAGACCGACATGGGTGATGGATTGATACCCATCTTTGTCTGATACCACGTTCACAAAATCACCATCGCGCAATTGATCCAGTATGGCACTGACCTTGTCGGCCTTGACATAGGCTTCATGGCTGGTTTGCACGGGGATGGTAGTTTCTTTATGGTGTTGCTCGCGCAGGAATTTTGCCCTGTCGACGACGATATCATAGCTCGCCACTTTGTCTGCGCCAAAACCGGCACTGACATCTTTAAGCAACCAGGCATTATTGGTATTCCAGTCGACTTCCGTGTAATGGTTGCGCGTCACCACGCCGATCAGACCGTCTTTGTAGCGTATGCGTTGCAAGGTCCAGAAAAATTCTTCCCAGGAACTGCTCAGGGCCATCGCATAGGTATGTTCAGCAAACACCAGGCAATCGCTATGCGTGAGGCTATACATGGGCAGGTTGTCATGCAGTTCAAAGGGGAACTCGCCCAGCAGGTTCAGCTTGTAGGGCTGGCCTATATTTTTTCTGGCAATAAGGGCGATGCGCTGGCGCAGGTCAGGCACATTGGCATGCAAATATGCCAGGTACTGATCCACTTCTTGCGGCGTCATCTGAAAGATTTTTTTATTCTGGAATGGCTCACTACCTGATTTGACAGATGCAGTGCCCTGCTTATCCTGTGCTTGAGCAGGCGCAGTGATCGACAAAGCAGAAGCAAGGGCAAGAACCAATACGCGAAGAAACATAAATTAATAGAATAAATGACAGGGATCAGGCTTTATACCATAGCCTGCGATTTCCCTGCCCGAAAAACAAAAAACGCATACCAGCCCGCAGTCCGTATGCGTTTACACCGCTCCAGACAGTAGCAATCAGGCCAGCGCCTGTCTGGCTACCAGGACTCCATCGGCATCGGCATAAATCCAGTCACCCGGCTTGATCGCCACGCCTGCGACATTGATGCGTGCGTCCCGCATGCCACCACCATGTTTGGCAGCGCGCAAAGGCATGGGTGCCATGGCCCGTACACCAATATTGCAGGCATTGATTTCATCTACATCGCGGATACAACCATGAACCACGATACCGGCCCAGCCATTTTTTTCAGCCAGTGCGGCCAGATTGCCGCCCACCAGAGCACAACGGAAGCTGCCGCCACCATCGATGACCAGAACACGGCCATTTCCTGGAGTTTCCAGCGTTTCCCTGACCAGTACATTGTCCTCAAAGACTTTCAACGTCACTGCCTGACCGCTGAATTTGATGTGCGCGCCATAACGCAAAAAGATGGGCGGGATAACTGCCAGTTCATGCGTGGCAATCTTGTCTTCGTTGGCATCACAAATATCACAGGTGGCAAAGCTCATGATTTATCCTCGTTAGTGTGGAACCCTATTCTAACCAGCTATGCTCAGGCCGCCAATGCCCTGGTCCTGCTGCCGACATTGACAGCCGTCAAGATTGCCAACACCTGGAAGAAGCCGACACAGATAAAGACCCAGGATGGATGATGCGCATCCATGATGGCACCAAAAATCAGCGGCGCCACTGCCAGGCCAGAATCAAGACCGGAATAGACTATGCCATACACACGGCCAGTCGCATTCTTGGGGGCAGCAGCACGTATCATCAAATCACGCGAAGGTCCGGCAACGCCAGAACCAAAACCGATGGCGCCCATGAGCAGGATAGCGATGCCAGCATTGACAACCCCACTGGCCAGTATCAGTGAAAAAATCCCGGCGAAGCTGAAGGCCAAGGTAATCGTTCTATCGTGATTCGTCGTCCTGGCCGCCAAAAAACCACCCCACAGCATGCCACCAGCCGAAGCCAGCATGTAAAAAGTGTAGGCAGTGGTGGCAGAACCCAGCGACATGTCATACATCTGACGCAAGCTGGCGGATGAAAAACTTTGTATGCCACCCAGTGCCATGGCAATCATGAAGAAAAAGCCGAAACACATCCATACCGCAGGTATGCGCATGAAATCCATCGAACCCTCGGCAGCTTTAGCTGCATGTGTTGCGCTTTTATGTTGGATCACTTCGGTATGCAACAAGTCGCGATAAAAAACCAGGACAGCCAACACGGCAAAAGGCAGGAAAGCCGCGCAAAACAAGGCCGTGCGCCAGGTTGTCAAGCCGGCGATAGTCACCAGAAATACCGGCGCGGCTGCCCACCCCAGATTGCCGGTGATGCCATGCACGGAGAACGCATAGCCTAGCCGCTGGCTCGATACTTTTTTATTGAGCAGAGTGTAATCAGAAGGATGGAATACGCTATTCCCTACCCCAGCCAACATGGAACCCATCAAGAGCATGCTGTAATTTTGTGACATCGACAATACCAGGGCAGCTACACCCAGACAGCTAATGCCGAAAAACAGCACTGCTCTGGCCCCGACTTTATCGACAATAAAACCTGACAAGGCCTGACCTATGCCAGAAATCACAAAAAATACTGTCATCAGCAAACCCAACTCTGCAAAGGACAGGCTGAAGGCATCTTTAATCCAGGGGAACAGGGGCGCCAGTATCATATGGAAAAAATGGGAAATGCCATGCGCCAGGCCAACGAGGCTGATCACCATCACATCCTTTTTCATATTCTCCGGCGCTGCCTGGTTTGTCGCTAATGTCGTCATTAAAGTCTTCTCCTGTTTCCAAATGCACTTGCAGCCTGCAGCAAACAATCGTGCAGGCAGGTATTAAGTCAGCTATTAAGTCAGCCATTAATAAGCAGTGTATGCAAATTTGTTCAGTCTGATTTAAGATAGATAGACAAACTTTATCGCATTTCCGCCAAACTAGGATTTATCATGGCAATTGACATCCTCACCGATACCCGCCCTCAAGCGCCAGACAAGCGTCCCTCGCCTGAGCGCCCGGTGCGTCTGGCAGCCAGGAACTTGCCGACAGAAGAAGTCATCAGCATGCACAGCCACACCTGGGGGCAGTTCACCTACACGCCCCAGGGCATGATGCAGATACTGGCGAACAATAACGCCTGGTTCGTGCCGCCATTGCGTGCAATCTGGATACCACCGAATGTGGCGCATGAGGTACGCATCATAGAACCCTCGCATCTAAGGCTGCTCAATATTCATGCCGATTTTGCACCTTTTCGTGGTACAGATTGCCTGGTACTGGAAGTTTCTCCCCTGCTCAGGGAATTGATTGCCTGCATGGAAGTGGTAGAAGTCGCCAGCCCGCGTGAATTTCATATTGCGGCTGTCATCATGGATGAATTACAAGCAGCAAAAGCACTGCCCATACGCCTGCCCATGCCCAGAGATAAACGGCTTAAAAACCTGTGTGAAATTTTGCTGGCAGATCCTGCCTCTGGCCTGACAATGGAAGATTATGCGGTGCAGGTAGGCGCATCTTCACGCACCTTATCGCGCCTGTTTGAGCAAGAACTAGATATGTCATTTACTGCGTGGCGTCAGCAGATGCGCTTATCGAAGGCATCGCCATTGATCACCAGTGGCATGCCTTTATCGCAAGTAGCGTCTGAACTTGGCTACGCGAGCCAGTCGGCATTTTCTGCGATGTTCAAAAAAACTTTTGGTGAGTCGCCATCGAGTTTTTTCAAACAGAGATAATTTGTGCCGCAAGACTTGTTTTGAATCACTAGGGACAAAAAAAGGGCAGCATTTAATTGCTGCCCCAACTTGCTTTCCTACCTTGGTATAGACCGGTAATCTATCCCCAAGTTCCCACTAATTTCAAGCCAGCTCCCCTGCTTTGCTGAATATCAGCTCATGATCTTTGGCATCAATCGCAATAATGTCCTTAGGCCCAAATTTGCCCTGCAATATCAATTTGGACAAAACATTTTCTATCTCTTGCTGAATGGCACGTTTCAAAGGCCTTGCACCATACACAGGATCGAAACCGGCCTCGGCAATTTTTTGCAGCGCATCTTCGCTGACCTGCAAACCCATGTCCATCTGGCGCAAACGCTGTTCCAGGGTCTTGAGCTGTATCTTGGCAATCGCGCCTATGTTTTTTGCATCCAGTGCATGGAAGACCACGATTTCATCAATACGGTTGATGAATTCAGGGCGGAAATGGGTTTTGACTTCCCCCATGACAGCCATCTTGATGACTTCTGGATCACTGCCTTCCATCGCCTGTATCTGATGTGAGCCCAGGTTGGATGTCATGACGATCACGGTATTCTTGAAGTCCACCGTACGGCCTTGTCCATCTGTCATTCGGCCGTCATCCAATACCTGCAACAGCACGTTAAACACATCATGATGCGCTTTTTCGACCTCGTCCAGCAAAATCACGCTATACGGTTTACGCCTGACGGCCTCAGTCAGATAGCCGCCTTCTTCATAGCCAACATAGCCAGGTGGCGCACCTATGAGGCGGGCAACCGAATGTTTTTCCATGAACTCACTCATGTCGATACGGATCAAGGATTCTTCAGTATCAAACATGAAATTCGCCAGTGCCTTGCACAATTCTGTCTTACCGACGCCAGTCGGCCCGAGGAACAAGAAAGAACCATAAGGACGACCAGGATCACCCAAGCCAGAACGTGACCGGCGGATAGCGTCAGATACCGCAGTAATTGCCTCATGCTGGCCAACGACACGCTGATGCAAGGCGTCTTCCATGTGCAATAATTTCTCACGCTCTCCCTGCATCATGCGTGACACGGGTATGCCAGTTGCACGCGAGACAATCTCTGCAATTTCTTCTGCACCGACCTGCGTGCGCAAGAGCTTCATCTTGCTGCCGTCTTGCTGGTTTTTATCCGCCTGAATATCTGCATGCTTGAGTTGGGCTTCCAGCTCGGGCAATTGACCATACTGCAACTCAGACATGGTTTGCCAGTCACCACGGCGTTTGGCTTCATCCATTTGCAGGCGGATTTTTTCTATTTCTTCCTTGATATGGGTGCTACCTTGCACAAGGGCTTTTTCTGCCTTCCAGACTTCTTCGAGGTCAGCATACTCCAGCGACAACTTGCCTATCTCTTCTTCAATCAGGATCAGGCGTTTTTTAGAACCCTCATCTTTTTCGCGCTTGACCGCTTCCTTCTCGATCTTCAGTTGTATCAGGCGACGATCCAGCTTATCCATGACTTCAGGCTTGGAATCTATCTCTATCTTGATCTTGGCCGCGGCCTCATCAATCAGGTCGATTGCCTTGTCCGGCAAGAAGCGGTCAGTAATATAACGATGTGATAATTCTGCCGCTGCGACTATCGCAGGATCGGTGATATCGACACCGTGATGGACTTCATATTTCTCTTGCAAGCCACGTAGGATCGCTATGGTTGCCTCTACACTCGGTTCATCAACAATAATCTTTTGAAAACGGCGCTCGAGCGCAGCATCTTTTTCTATGTATTTGCGGTATTCATCGAGCGTAGTTGCGCCCACGCAGTGAAGTTCACCACGCGCCAGTGCTGGTTTCAACATATTGCCAGCATCCATCGCACCTTCTGCCTTGCCTGCGCCTACCATGGTGTGCAGCTCATCGATAAAGACGATGGTCTGGCCTTCGTCCATCGCGATTTCCTTGAGCACGGCCTTCAGGCGCTCTTCAAATTCACCACGGTATTTGGCACCAGCCAGCAAAGCAGCCATATCCAGCGACAAGACTCGCTTGGATTTCAGGCTATCTGGTACTTCGCCATTGACGATACGCTGCGCCAGGCCCTCAACAATGGCAGTTTTACCGACACCAGGTTCACCGATGAGCACAGGATTATTCTTGCTGCGACGCTGCAGGACCTGGATGGCGCGGCGGATTTCATCATCACGGCCAATCACAGGGTCGAGCTTGCCCAGACGAGCACGCTCGGTCAGGTCCAGCGTATACTTTTTCAAAGCTTCGCGTTGCCCTTCGGCATCCTGGCTATCGACATTATTGCTGCCACGCACGGCGGCTATGGCTGCCTCCAGCGCTTTACGTGTCAGGCCATTTTCACGTGCCAGCTTGCCTGCTTCAGACTTATCATCGGTCAGGGCCAGCAAGATCATTTCACTGGCGAGGAACTGGTCGCCACGCTTTTGTGATTCCTTGTCCGCCAGATTGAGCAGCCCCACGAGTTCACGCCCGGCCTGTACCTGGCCATCGGTGCCACTGACCTTGGGCAAACGCTCCAAAGCGGCTTTCAAGGCATTACTGAGGGCTGTCACATTTACCCCTGCCCTTTGCAGCAGCGAATGGCTGCTACCATCGTCCTGGTTGATTAATGCCAACAAGACGTGCACAGGTTCTATGTATTGGTTATCATTGCCGACTGCCTGACTTTGCGCATCGGCGAGTGCTTCTTGTAGCTTGGTGGTTAATTTGTCGAGCCGCATGACTCTCTCCTGAATAATTAGTTAGCATACAATTTGGGGCAGGCCAGCCAATTTCAAGAATAGGCAAAGCTAAACTCGCAGTGCATTTCACGATGTTTGTTTTATATCAAAGACCACATGGATTTACATCAGATACAAATTACTTATCTTCCTGATCAGGATAGACTGCTGCTCAAACTGTCATTTGCAGAAAAGGACAAGCCCGCCCGACAAGAGATAGACCTCTTGTTTACCCGCAGCACGACCATGAAGTTCTGGCCAGGCCTGCTGGAAGCCATGGGCAAGCAAGTAAAGATGAGCAAACCCAGCGCTGCCCACGCCAGTTCAGAGTTGGTTCAAATGGAACATGAGGCCT
The DNA here is from genome assembly GCF_049340245.1 of Undibacterium sp. TC4M20W. Classification (NCBI taxonomy): domain Bacteria; kingdom Pseudomonadati; phylum Pseudomonadota; class Betaproteobacteria; order Burkholderiales; family Oxalobacteraceae; genus Undibacterium; species Undibacterium sp. TC4M20W. Next base: position 71,544 of record NZ_JBMPPI010000024.1, on the reverse strand, counting down.
CGGTGGCTGAAATGAAGGACAGCGGTCATTTCAATGCGCCACTGGAAGACGATGTTGAAAGCTGGCCGCTGGGCAAAGAAGCCATGTTGCCAGAGAATATACAATTCCACGTGCACGCAAAACTGCCATTCAGGATGGAATTTACGGTTGCCAGTGGCAAGAATTTTGAAATTGCCATGGGCAAGCGTTTGCTGCACGGCTTTTGTAAATTATTCCAGGATGCCGTTGAAAAAGCGGATTGGGGTTTCACCCTGGAAATGATGGGCAATGCGCCGGAGGCTCCTCCGGCGGGGATGCTGAATTAAGAGCTTAGCTAAAAGCGCCAACTAAAAACGACAAACTAAAGACGGCAAAATCTCAAGCGAATTTGCCGGATTTTTTAAATTGATTGGTTGCCTCTACCAGTGCCGCAGCAATGCCCGGTTCACCACCAGAGTGGCCCGCATCAGCAATCATCTGCAAACTCGCTTCTGGCCAGGCATGATGCAGACGGTGCGCAGTCACGGGCGGGCAAACCACATCATAACGGCCTTGCACGATGACGGCTGGCAAGTGGCGGATGCGGTCTATATCCTGAATCAACTGGTCTTCGTGCATGAATGCGCCATTGATCATGTAATGCGCTTCCAGTCTGCCCAGGCCTATGGCAACAGCATCTGACTCAAAATCGGCAATAGTGTCGGGTTGCGGCAGCAGGAAGATGCAAGAACCTTCATAACGGCTCCAGTTACGTGCTGCCTCAGTATAAATAGCAGGGTCGTCGCTGAACAAGCGTTTAGCATAAGCTTGCAGCAAATCATGGCGTTCTTCTGCTGGCACACCCTCGGCAAAACGCTGGTGCACTTCAGGGAAGAACCATTTCATGCCATTCACAAACCATTCCACCTCGGCCTTGGCACACAGGAAAATACCCCTGAGCACAAAACCCAGGCAGCGCTCAGGATGCGCTTCGCCATAAGCGAGTGCCAGAGTCGAGCCCCAGGAGCCGCCAAAGACCAGCCATTGCTCTATACTCAGCATGGCGCGGATTTTTTCTATATCCTCCACCAGCAAAGCCGTCGTGTTATTGCGATATTCACCCAGCGGCAGGGATTTACCCGCGCCACGCTGATCAAACAGCACGATGCGATAATGCGCAGGATCAAAGAAACGACGGTGATTTGGCGCTGTGCCTCCACCCGGGCCGCCATGCAAGAAAATCACGGGCTGGCCGTTGGGATTGCCACTCTCCTCCCAGTACAAGGTATGAATATCATCGACTTTCAACATACCAGTACGATGTGGTTCTATGGCAGGAAACAAAGAAGTAGTGTCAGCACTCATGATGATCAGAGGGGATGTGGTTTAAATAATTAACAGGGATTATACCCATGTGTTTTAAGAAGCAATAGGCAATATTGCAATACCTGCACGTGTATTGCGGTATAGACTTTTATTTCCTATGATGCTGTTTTTATATTCCAGGCCCCTGCCATGCCACTATCAGATTCTCAAGCAAAATCAAACGGACATGAACAGCCGGAGGTACCGGGGCTGTATCACTACTGGTCGCGCATGATGGCAGCATTGAATGGCAAGAACCAGGGGCACAATCCCGAGTTCCACAGGGACCGCCTGCTCCTGCATGTGCTGGGACTGGGGCTGGAACAAACCACACAGTATCTTCTGCAAAACCGCCCTGGTTTTACCGATTTCCAGACATGGACCTTTGCTACAGCAGGCATGCCATCTGGAAGCACCATCGCGCGCTTGCACAACCTGTATCAAGATGCGCCACTCCCGGATGAGATTCTGAACCTGTTCGGGCAAGTCAACAATATGTCCGACGTATTCAGTGCAGAAGAGCTGCAGCATTGGTCTGAACATGGCTTTGTGGTCTTGTCCAACGCTGTGCCAATTGCAGATTGTGCTGAGGCTGAACAAGTGATCTGGGAGGCGCTGGGCGCACGCAAAGATGATGAGGCAAGCTGGTACCACAAGGGTCATGCAAACATCATGGTGCAGTTATTCCAGTCCGGCGCTTTCGAAAAAAACCGCCGCGCATTACGCATACACAAGGCATTTGCACAATTGTGGGGGACGGCAGATTTATGGGCGACCACTGACCGCTGCAGCTTTAACGTCCCTGAGAAAGAGGGCCATATTTTCCAGGGGCCTGACCTGCATTGGGATGTGAGTTTGCAGCAGCCCCTACCATTTGCCACCCAGGGCTTACTCTACCTGACAGATACGCCGCCAGAACAGGGAGCATTGACCCTGGTACCTGGTTTTCATCGCAGACTGGCGACATGGCTAAATGAGTTGCCAGACAATACCAACCCAAGGGAACAAGATTTACATACGCTGGGTTCGATACCCGTGGGTGGCAAAGCGGGCGACCTTGTGATCTGGCACCAGGCCCTGCCCCATGGCAGCCGCCCTAACCGTGGCAAGAAACCCCGCATCGTGCAATACATCAATATGCTGCCCAGCCATTTGCAAGTACATGAGACCTGGCTTTAAAACACCAGGCAATTTACTGGAAGAACGCCTTGTAGCTCGTAAAACCAGCAAAGCAGCAAATAATGGAACCCAGCAAATGCACGCCACTATGCAGTAAAGCCCAGCCGTAGTCGCCACGGTGCAGCAGGCTCATGGCTTCTGCCGAGAAAGTAGAAAAGGTTGTCAGCCCACCCAGAAAACCAGTAATCAGAAACAATCGCCATTCAGGAGACAGTTGCGGATATGCAGAAAAAAAAGCTACCGCAAAACCGATAATATAGCCGCCGCCCAGATTGGCGATCAGGGTACCGACCGGTAACAAGGGCAGCACACCGTTGAACCACAAACCCAGAGCCCAACGCAGCCACGCACCGAACGCCGCACCTATGCCAACTGCCAGTGCACCCAGCCAGCTCATATACCACTCCCAGTTGCTTGTGGCATCCATTTTTGCAAAGCCCGATCATCGGATTCACGCGCATCCACCCAGCGTGCGCCTTCTGGCGTCTGCTCTTTCTTCCAGAAAGCTGCCTGGGTCTTGAGATAGTCCATGATGAATTCACAAGCCGCAAAAGCATCGCCACGGTGGCGCGTTGCCACGGCCACAAGGACTATCTGGTCGAGCGGCTGTAAGACTCCTACCCTGTGGATCACAATAGTATTGATCAGCTTCCAGCGCGCCTCAGCCTCTTTGACTATTTGTTCCAGCGCTTTTTCCGTCATGCCAGGATAATGTTCCAGCTCCATGGCACTGACGTCCCGGCCATCATTGATATCGCGCACCAGACCAACAAAACTGACTACAGCGCCTATGCCAGGGTTAGTCTGACGCAGTTGTGCCAGCTCGGCATTCAAATCAAAGTCAGCAGTCTGTACACGGATAGCCATACATCACCCGCCGGTAACTGGTGGGAAGAAAGCCACTTCAGCCCCTTCGCTGATGTCGGTATCCGGCTCGCACATCTGCTGGTTATAAGCCATGCGCAAGGCACGTCCGGGTGCCAGCACCTCAGCCCACACATCACCACGCGCTGCCAGCCAGGCCCTGACCTCGCCTACTGTTCTGACATCATCTGGCAAGACTACCTTTTGTTCGGACATGCCCAGTTTTTCGCGGACACTGGCAAAGAAACGTAACTGTATATTCATTATCTAAAACACTGGAAATTGCGGTAAATTCAAGCGAGCAGCAGCTTACATCAAACTGCTGAAAGGGATATATCGTACCAGCTCGCCTTGGCGTATGCTCTGCCCTGGTGCAAGATCGATCAGGCCGTCACCCCAGACAGTCGAAGTCAATACACCAGAACTTTGATTGACAAACAAATCCAGGCCACCATCCGCATTGAGGCGCGCGCGCAAGAATTCATTGCGCCTGTCCGGCTTTAACCAGTCGAAGTCAGCACGCACCTGGTAAGCAGCAGGTTCCACTTTTTCTACACCCTGCATGCGCAGGATGAACGGACGCACAAACAGCAGGAAAGTGACGAAACTCGATACCGGATTGCCCGGCAAACCCATGAAAAATGCCTTGCCAACTTCACCAAAAGCCAAAGGCTTACCGGGTTTCATGGCGATCTGCCACATGTTCAGACTACCCTCGGCCTCAACTGCCGGCCTTATATGGTCTTCTTCACCAACAGAAACACCACCGGATGTGATGATGAGATCATGATCCTGGCTGGCATGGCGCAAAGTGTCACGGGTTGAGTCGAGCTTGTCTGGCACGATGCCATAGTCAGTGACGATGCAACCCAGGTCTTGCAATAGGCCATTCAGTGTGAAACGATTGGAATTGTAAATCGCGCCAGGCTTCAAGGCCTCACCAGGCATGGTCAGTTCATCGCCGGTAAAAAATACCGCGACTCTGGGCTGACGCAATACGGGCAATTGTGCCAGACCTACCGATGCAGCCAATCCCAGTTCCTGCGCCCGCAAACGCGTGCCCGCTTTCAATATGGTGGAACCTGCCTGGATATCTTCGCCCTGGCGACGCACCCATTCGCCACTACGTGGCTGGTGCTTGACGATGACAAATTCACCGTCTGCCTGGCATTGCTCCTGCATAACGACCGCATCTGCGCCCGCAGGTATCATGGCGCCAGTGAAGATACGTGCAGCCGTACCTGGTTCCAGCGCCTGTGGCACATGACCAGCCGGTATTCTTTGCGAGATACGCAGACGCGTCTCGCCGCTGGCGCAATCGCTTGCGCGTACAGCATAGCCATCCATCTGGGTATTATCCGCGGGTGGAACATCCAATAAAGACGACTGATCTTCAGCGAGGATGCGGTCATTTGCCGCAATCGTGGGGAGTTTTTCATTATCCCCGGCAGCGCAAACAGGGCGCACCGCTGACAATAAAAAATCTAATGCTTCTTTGGTACTCAACATGGGTTTGGACATGGTTCAGATTTCATCTCAGCGTATATGTGGGCAAGCTAATATATGGGCAAGCTACATTGTAGCCTGAGTCCCCAAGCTTTACTGTATGAGCTGAGAGCAAAGAACCATATCAAATCTTAAAACAATAAATCCGCAGGCAATGATGCATGCGGATTTATTGTTTGGTATGGCTAGCAACAACTTTATCGCCAATCAGGGTGCCAATAACATCTGACCATTCTGGAAAGTTACCCTGACCCTGTCGCCTACGCGATAATAGTTGTTTGGCTCTACCAGGACTGCGCGCTGATCACCATTCGGCAGACGTAAAGTCAGCTCCAGTTTGTTCCTTGGGGTGGAATTACGTTCCATTTCATTGCCTATGACACCACCGGCGATAGCTCCGCCAACGGTAGCCAGATCACGCCCCGTGCCTTTGCCGACCTGATGTCCAAGCACACCGCCTAGCAGTGCACCAACCACCGCACCGCCGCCAGAAGAACCGCCACTGCCGACATTTACCTCACGCACAGCAACAATCGTTGCTGTATCCACATAGGTATTCTGGTATTGCTGCGGATAATTCTGAGGGTTTTGTCCGTAAGCAGGATATTGCGGCTGGGTCTGATATTGCTGTGGATACTGGTTTTGCGCGTGGGCAGGATAACGCTGGACAGCACATCCTGCCAGAGAAACAACAACGGCGATAGTGGCCAGGATAGTAAGCTTGCGCATAATGAACTCCGAAAAAAAGTAATGTACTCAATCAACGCGGTACTCAGACTATTGTTGACCGCAGGCACAAAAATATCACGCGAAGTAACAAAAAATTACGTTTTATTATCAAAACGAAAATTCAATCAAACAATGAAGCAAAAGCTGTTTCAAGTGCTATATCTCCTTGCATCATAGACAATTTTCATTTTGTTTACATGAAAGTTGATGCATATTAAATATAAATAAGAACGATTATCATTTACTTTCAATATTCATTTCGTTACAATTGCGCTTTGATTTTTTTACATTCCTACCTCAGCCATTCTTGAAGAAAAGCCAGCGGTATTTTATTTTCATTATCATCCAGGAAATATTATGGTTCACATCAAGAGTCGCAAGCACTCCAGTTTCAACACGCGCATCAACCACACCATGACGGTGGCAGCGGCGGCATTTTTGCTGCCTATCGCTGCCCATGCCGCTGACCCGGCCTTGCCTGAAGTTAAAGTGACGGCAAAGACCGAGAATGATTTCAAGGCGGACAAAGCATCCTCCCCTAAATACACGCAACCGCTGGTCGATACGACACAAACCATTACTGTCATCAAACGTGAACTGATTGATCAGCAAGGTGCCCTGACACTGACAGAAGCGCTGCGCAATACGCCAGGTGTGGGCGCATTCTTCCTGGGTGAAAATGGCAGTACCAGCACTGGTGACAGCATCTACATGCGTGGTTTTGATAGCTCCAGCAGTATTTATGTAGATGGCATACGTGACCTGGGTTCGATCTCCCGTGATTTGTTCAATATCGAGCAAATCGACGTACTTAAGGGCCCGGCAGGTACAGATGGTGGCCGTGGTGCCCCTACAGGCTCAGTTAATCTGGTCAGCAAACAGGCAACTCTTGATGATGCCATCCTGGGTAATGTGACTGTCGGTAGTGGTAGCCAAAAACGTGTGGCACTGGACTGGAACAAGGCCATCAGTGCTGAACAGGGCTCTGCATTCCGTTTGAATGTGGTAGATCAGGACAGTGGCGTGGTTGGCCGCAATGAACTCAAAAACAAACGCTGGGGTGTTGCGCCATCTTTCGCTTTTGGCCTGAAGTCTGCTACCCGCATCTATGTGAATTACCTGCATGTGCAGCAAGACAATGTACCTGATGGTGGCGTGCCCACTGTAGGTCTGCCTGGCTATACCAGCCCTGATCCAAAACGTCCTTTCATTGGATCTGCACCTAAAGTCAATCCAGAGAATTTCTATGGCTCTGTCAATGACTTTGACAAAGTCACAGCTGACATGCTGACTGGCCGTATTGAACATGACTTCAGCGACAAGGTAAAACTGATCAACACAGCACGCTATGGTAAAACCAGCCAGCATTACCTGCTAACATCCTTCATGGGTTCCACAGCCAATTTGCTGACGCCATCAACAACTGATCTCTCTACCTGGACACTGGCACGCGGTACGCGTACTTTGAAAGACCAGGAAAATGAAATTCTGACCAACCAGACCAACCTGGTGGCAGACCTGGACCTGAGTGGTTTGAAACACAGCCTTGTCGGCGGTGTTGAAATTACCAGCGAAAAACAAAATACCTGGGGCAATGATGGCCTGGGTACTTTGCCAGCAGCTAATTTCTACAACCCCAATCCCCGTGACCCTGTGACTGGCCTGAACCCGGTACGTAATGCCGTCTTTACCCGTGGTGCAACCAATACAGCCAGCGCCTATGTATTTGACACAATCAAGTTCAGCCCTGAATGGCAAGCCAATGCAGGCGTACGTATAGACCATTACACGACAGATTATTCTGCCGTGAGCCTGTCCACAGCTACGGCCAACCCTACCTTGCCAGTTGGCACGCCAGTTCCCACCAACCTGAATATGACCGGTAACCTGGTCAACTTCAAACTGGGGGCTTTGTACAAACCAACCAAGGACAGCAGCGTCTATGCATCGTATTCCACGTCCAAGCAGCCGCCTGGTGGTTCCAACTTTGCATTAAGCGCATCTGCCAGCAGCGCAGCCAATCCAAAGTTTGATCCGCAAGAAACCAAGAATATGGAAATTGGTACCAAGTGGGATTTGCTGGATCAAAAACTGTCTTTCACAGCAGCGATCTATCGTACTGAAGTATCCAATGAAGTCGTACAAAACCTGACAGATTTGCTGTACTACCAGACAGGCAAAAAACGCGTGCAAGGTGTAGAGCTGGGCGTGACAGGTGCGATCAACCGCAACTGGCTGGTCAGCGCAGGTTACACACGCATGGATACCAGTGTTGAAAGTGGCCCACTGGTGACTGCCAGCGGCATCAACAATCTGAGCTACACGCCTAAACAAAGCTTCACTGCCTGGACTTCTTATCAGTTACCTATGGGTATCAAGATTGGCGGCGGCGCACGTTTTGTTGATGCACTGTTGCGCGGCACGGATGGTGCAGTAGGTACACCGGCAAAAACAGAAGCGTATTGGGTATTTGATTCCATGGCCAGCTATGCCATCAACAAAAACATAGACCTGCAACTGAACATCAATAACATCGCTGACAAAGTCTATGTTGCTGCCATCAACAAAAGTGGTTACCGTTATACTCCAGGTACACCAAGGGCAGTCAGCCTGACAGCAAATGTAAAATTCTAAGGTAAGCAAACTGGCCCCTCGACTTGAGGGGCTTTTTTCTGGAGCGTTCGTAATGATGTTACATATACCTGGCGTGCTCAGCCGTGAGCAAGTCAGCGCAATAAGACTAAGGCTGGACGCAGCCAACTGGGTTGATGGCAAACAGACTGTAGGGGCACAAGGCGCCCAGGTTAAACGTAACCGCCAACTGCCTGAACATTCTGCGCTGGCACAAGAACTGGGTCACATCGTTCTGGCAGCATTAAAAAACAATCCCCTGTTCTTTGCCGCCGCCCTGCCCTTGCGCATCGTGCCGCCCCTGTTTAACTCTTATGCCGGTGGTGAACACTATGGCCTGCACGTAGATGGCGCTGTGCGCAATGTTGCTAATGCTACCAATGTCAACTATAGCTTGCGTACCGACGTATCTTCTACCCTGTTCCTGTGTGACCCGGAAGAATATAATGGTGGCGAGCTAGAAGTGGTTGATACCTATGGCACACATGAAGTGAAATTGCCTGCCGGTGACCTGATACTCTACCCATCAACCAGCCTGCATCAGGTCTTGCCAGTTACCCGTGGCGAACGCGTATGCTCTTTCTTATGGACACAAAGCATGATACGCGACGACGCCCGCCGCACCATGCTGTTTGAAATGGACCAGAACATCACCCGCCTGCGCAGCTTGCTTGGTGATAGTGTAGAAGTATTAAGCCTGACAGGCCAGTACCACAATCTCTTGCGCATGTGGTCAGAAACCTGAACTTGCTTACCACCTGCAAATTAAACAGCAAAGCCCGCAAAGATAAATTTCCATGCGGGCTTTCTTACTTAAAGGTAAACTTGCCTTAACCGAAGACTATCCATCCCAGCAAACGTACTCAGACCAGACAAACATGAAACTTGACAAGCACACCAGCCAGTCTGCCAGGAGCATGGATGTTTAAGCCGTTTGCCGATTACCTGTCAAATAAAAGATTTGCATCCCTGGATGGCTTGCGCGCCATCAGCATCATCGCCGTCATCTGGCATCACACTGCGCCTGCGGGCATCAATGAAATATTGACCAGCATAGGTGCACAAGGTGTGCAATTGTTCTTTGCCATCAGCGGTTTTTTGATCACGACCTTGTTGCTAAGAGAACGAGAACGCAATGGCAAGATAGACCTCAAGGCGTTTTACCTGCGCCGTTCATTGCGCATCTTCCCGCTGTATTACGGTACCCTGGCGCTGTATATCGTCCTGGTATATGCACTGGAAAGACATTCTGAAGTGGGCCAGGCTTTCTTTCATAACCTGATCTACTTTGCGACTTACACATCAAATATCTTTGTTGCCCTGGATGGAAGGGTCATTTTTTATTTTGCCTGGTCACTGGCAGCGGAAGAACAATTCTATCTGGTGTGGCCACCACTCTTATTACTCGCAGGTTCAGTCAAAAGAGCCAGCATCATCCTGATCAGCGTCATTGCAGTTTGCGTAGCAAGCCAAATAGCAGGGCTGCACGCATTCGATATCATACAACTACCGATCGTCATCGGTGCCTTGCTGGCGATAGGCTTAAACAATGAGCAGCACTTTAGCTGGCTCTACCGTATCCTTGGGCAGACATGGTCAGTACCTGTGTTCTTCATAGCACTGCTGCTAGTCTTGCTTGGCAATGTATCGCCTGGCTTTGTTACCTCGATATTGTTTGCGGGTCTGGTTGGCGCTTGTGTCATTCGGGAACACCATCCCTTGGCACCCATACTGTCATTGAAGCCCATCGCCTATCTGGGGTCGATCAGCTATGGCATGTATATGCTGCACATGTTGTGCAAAAACTTTGTCACCAAACTTTTTGCTGTCTTGCAGATTCACGAACCAGGCATTACGGTTTTCTTGCTGACGCTGATTGTAGCTACCATCATCGCCAGCATCAGCTTCCGTTATTACGAATCCTGGTTCCTGAACTTGAAAACCCGGTTGGAGCGTTAAGACAAAATCAGGCACGCTGCCATGCAAACTGCTCAAGCCTGGCAGCAGATTTTCTACGCCCCCCCCTCTGATCAGCACTGGCATCAAACAGCGGTATCAATCCGGCAAACCGGGCAGCCCAGGAATTATCTGCCCTGAACTTGCTCAGGCCATCTGCACTGCTGCGATGCCTCAGGCAAGTCTTGAGCAAAGTCGTAAAATCACTATCCCCATTGTATAAAAACACGCCATCTTCATCTGCCCGCAAAGACATCTCACCAAAGTCAGATGACAAAACCGGTATCCCCAGCGAGCGGTATTCATAGTACTTGATAGGATCAACCGAGGCCGTCAGCAATTTGCGCTTGAATGGTATCAAGCCTACAGAAAATTTTTGCATGGCCTGCATGGCACGCGCATGGCTACATGCTGGCAGGATTTGCACATTCTTTGGCAATGCGCAAGGTGGCGGCGTGAACACTGGCCCTATCAGGCGCACAAGAGCGCGTGGGTCAGTGTTGATCAGGGAAGAGGCCAGCTTGACGACTGCATCCCAATCAAACCAGTGCCCTATCGTACCAACATAGCCGTACACTGGTGACTGTTCTGATCTTGGCAATGCAGGCGGCAGGTTATCGCTGTCACAGGCATTCAGTATCAGGCTCAGTTTGTCAGCCTGTTCAGAAAAACGAGAAACGGCGCTTGAAGAAACCACGATCTTATTGACCTTGGCTGCCAGATTGTCCTCGGTGTATTGCATGGCTTTGCTGGACCAGCCTTCATAGAATGCGGGGAAATCATCCATGGCATCATACATGGATGCCATCTCAGGGTAGCGCGCCAAAACCTGCAAAGCCAGCTTGGATGGTTTGCCCACAACTATCTGTGCTTTACGGTTCCCAACAAATGCGTCTATCTCTACCATGGCTTTGCGCCAAAACCATTGCTGCAAAAACCCGGAAGCAGGCAAAGGTTCTATCGGCAAGGCAGGAACCTTGACCAGTGTTAACCAGTCTGCTTTTTCCGGGTTTTCTTTTTCCTTGAAGGTGCCAGCAATAGCAGATGTCTGCGCAAATTTTGAAGCAAGCACACGTTGCACATCGCTCATGTCTGGCAAACGTGTGGGATACGGGTCTATCCACAATACCTTCGCATTAAATTGCTGATGAAACCAGCGCACAAACTGATGTGGTCTTTGGGCAAAGCTGTTCCACGGAATAGGCGAGAGATAGACGAGGCGCATCATGCAGGCTCAGCTTCAAGTGCGGCTTCGGTATGACTATCTGCAGATTTATCCTGGGCCGCATAATATTGCTTGAGTACGCGCACTATCCGTCCGGCTGCCAGGCCATCACCATACGGCGATACGCCTCTGGCCATCTCCTTGTATGCTAGCTCATCATCCAGCAGCCTTTGTGTCTCTGCAACGATATTGTCGTAATTTGCCCCAACCAGTTTGACTACGCCCTGCTCTACTGCTTCTGGCCGTTCAGTTTCTTCACGCAAGACCAGCACAGGCTTGGCCAGCGCCGGCGCTTCTTCCTGCACCCCACCAGAATCACTGATGATCAGATAAGCACGCTTCATCGCAGCCACGAATGGCGCATAATCCAAGGGTGCGCACAAATGAATATTCGCGCACTCACCCAGCGTTGCATGGGCAACTTCCTTGACATTCGGATTTGGATGCACAGGATAAAGGAACTGCACATCCGGGTTATCCTGCGCCAGCTTCAATATGGCGCGGCAGATATGGGCAAATGGCTCACCAAAATTCTCGCGTCTGTGGGAAGTAATAAGCACCATGCGTTTGCTGGCATCCAGCTCTATGCCCAGGTTCAGTTCACGTTCAGCCGTCATCAATAAAGCATCAATGACGGTATTGCCTGTGACCATGATGTCGCTATCGGCCACACCTTCACGCAAGAGATTCTGGCGTGAACTTTCTGTTGGAGCGAAATGCCATTGCGCGAGACGGCCAGTCAATACCCGGTTTGCTTCTTCTGGAAATGGGTTTTGCTTATCCCAGGTACGCAAGCCAGCTTCAACGTGACCAATAGGTATACGGTGATAAAAACAAGCCAGCGATACCGTCATGACGGTCGTTGTATCGCCTTGCACCAATACCACATCCGGTTTCTCTGCCAGCAAGACAGCATCCAGATCCAGCAACATGCGGCCAGTGAGTGTTGTCAATGACTGGTTAGGTCGCATCATGTTCAAATCAATATCAGCTTCAATATCAAAAAATGACAACACCTGATCCAGCATCTGGCGATGTTGTGCCGTTGCCAGCACCCTGACTTGCGCCCAGGGCTCTTGCTTCAAGGCCAGAATAACGGGAGCCATTTTGATGGCTTCAGGACGTGTACCAACGACACACAATATTTTTTTCATGATGAATTACTTTCAGATTCAGAAATTACTGTCCATGCATTTCAATGCATTTCAATGCAATGAAGGTTTTTGAAATGCTTTTTCCATCGCCCTGGCACGACAATCCCAGTCATTGGCATCTGCCAGATCAGCCAGGCGTCGGGTAAATTCAGGGTCATCCTTCACTGCAAAGGCAGCATCCAGCGCAGTACTTAGCGATTCCACGCTATTGCCAGAAAATACCTCGTCAAATGCGACGCACTCCGCCATATCCGTGGTCACGACCACAGGTTTTTCCAGTGCAAAGTATTCAAATAGTTTGAGAGGTGAAGTGGTACGGGCGATTTCGCCGGGCGCGAATGGAATAAAGCAAACATCAAACTGGCTTGCGTACGCTGGTAGGATTTGATAATCCACCGTCCCCATATACAAAAGATTGTCAGCCTTCACCAGTTTGTCTGAACCACCGTAGTAGTCAGGCCCAATAAACACAAAACCAAGATCAGGGCGGCTGGTAACCAGATCAGCCACGGCCTCGTACCATAGCCAGGGAGCAAGTGCACCAAAATAACCGACTACCTTGCTGTACCTGGCGCGAAATTTTTGCAGGTTTTGCGGTAGCGGCGTGCTCAGGTGTTTGGGGTGACGATAATGCGCAGTATCCACACCGTTTTGTGCGAGGATGACCTTATCTGTGCCGACAGCAGCAACGGCTTCTTCATATAATTTTTTGGCAGATGCCACCACATAATCTGCGCCACCATTGAAAGCGAAATCCTTCAGCGCCAGCAAACGGCGCACGTTTTCTGCATCGCCACTGATTTGCGGATCGATATGATCTATGTACTCATACACCAGCGTGCCACGCCTGCCACTTTCCAGCAGCAGCTCAGGTGTATTGGCATAGGCAGTTGAATACAATGAACGCACCACACCCTGTAATTGATTGACTTCATGTCGGTTCGTAATCCAGACATTTTTCGCCACTTCCCTGCAGCCCTGCACGTCATCACCGGCCCAGTTATCAGTGCGGTAAATGACCAGATAATCTAGGCGACCAAAGGCAGCGGCAATATGCTGAGGACGTTGATACAGAGGTACATTCCAGTCGATCACCAGCTCCTGTATAAAGATGCCCTTGTAATCTGCACGACGCGACAAGACCTGTTGCTGGAATTCAGGCCAGCTTAAATCTGTGTTTTTAGCTGGCTTCATAGCCACTGGCGCACCTGGGTTGTCAATGACGACTGGAATCCCGGCAGCCACCAGCTGTGGTGAATTAAGCGGCAAAGCGGATGCTCTCACCCAGCGCACGAAATCATGCCTTGGCCCATGCAATGCCCAGCGCATTTTTGCTGGCAAACGCCAGAACATAAATTTCGCCAGGTCATAGCAGGCGCGCCCCGGACTTTGAAAGAACTGTTTGAAAAAACGCAAGGGGCGCGTCAATATCCAGGAGTAAGACTGCTTGATCTCCCTGATAGCTTGCTCTTTGTAATGCACATCCAAATTCAGCCTGCTGATTTGTGCATCACGCAGATCAAGTTGCTGGAGCAGCTTATCGTAGTCATCCGCTTTCTTTTGCAGATCGGTTGTTACAATCCGCAACTCGGATTGAACTTTGTATTGCGCCTGCAATGCATGTTCACGGTTCATCAGTTGATCTTTCAGGCTCAGTATCTGCTGTACCTTCTCGTCTATGTCTTGCTGCAGTTTTTCACACTTCAACAACAATTCAGCGATATCCAGTTGCTGCTGTTGATAAGCTTTTTCATGTTGCTGCAACATGTGTTCTTGATGCACACTTTCCAACTCTAGCGATTTTTGAGTTTGCTGTGCCTGCTGTAATTGCAGTTGCGATTCGCTCAGTGAGTTTTGCAATTGAAGCAGTTCAGATTGCACGTCAGTTTGCATCAAGTGCACATGGCTCAAGCGCAAACTTAGTTTCTTAAGCCAGCCCATATCTGCATACATCAAGATGATTTGCTCACCCTGCCACAGGCTGTTTGGCAAAAGACGGCAATCCAGTACCTTGGCCCAAACGAGGCTGAAGCCATTTTCCAGTTGTAACGGGATATTCTCTGGCAAGAAAGAATAGAAATGCTCACTCTCACGCTCCAGCTCGCGGTAAGGCAAGGCCAACACCAGTGCCTTGCTTGCCCGCTGACTCAGCGTTTGCAAAACCTGGTAGGGTTGATGAAAATGCTCCAGCGTGTTCGAAGAAAACACGACATCAAATACATCCTGCTCTGAAGGTGATGACGACAGCCAGTCGGTATTTGTAAACGCCAGGGCGGGATAACGCGCATGCGCCTGCTGTATCGCAGCAGCAGAAAAATCGACACCTTTAATCTGTTCAGCCGGTACATGGCTGGCCCAGACATCAGTGCCATCCCCTTGCGCGCAGCCCCAATCCGCCACACTTAATTTCTCTTGCCTGATTTGATCCAGCAACCAGCCCGGCAATTGCTGAATGGCGATGCTGGCAAAGAAACGCGATTGTTTGTCGCCTTTGCAAGCGACCCAATCATTTTCAAATCGCGCGTCCCAATAATCGCGGGAATTAATTTGTGTTTGCATGTTCGTGTTATCTATCACTGATTAATTTTAATGAAGAGTGCTTCATAGTCTTCAGGCAGCCAGTTTCTTTCGCTTGAGGTCAAGAGCAGGCGCAACAATCTCTTGCGAGATCGGCGGTTGAAACAAACCAAAGAAGCGCTGATCCGCGCGTGAAGAAAAGTAATGCGCCCCCTCTATGTATTCGTAGTAATGAATATCACGGTGCAGACGGTTCTCTACTGCGGCAACCAGCAGATATTTACCAGTGACCAGTGAGTTGGTGAGTGTGAAGCTGACTTCAAATTCTTCATCGTCCGGCAAGCGCCTGGTTTCAAAATCATGGGTAGTAGAAACGATAAGGTCGCTGCCTTTTAAATCTTTGATAGAGACGGCAACGCTTAAATGTTCTCTGTCTATGCTTTGCGGTATGCGCAGGCTGATCCTGATCTCCATGCTTTTGCCCCAGTCATGGACATCACGGCGTGCGCCACTCGCATCCAGCACCGCAGCAGAAAGGATCAAGCCCTTATGTGAACCCCAGTGAGTAACTGGTCGGCTGTCAAGTGCAATGTCTTCCACCACCACTTCAGTCAGTACATTCCCCAATGCAGGAACATTGGCCGAGTGCATGGCTTCATGTTCACCATCGTCGCTGGCATCATCATCCTGAAACATCATTTCCATATAGCGCCCAGTCACAGGAAAGACA
Organism: Undibacterium sp. TC4M20W; assembly: GCF_049340245.1. Classification (NCBI taxonomy): domain Bacteria; kingdom Pseudomonadati; phylum Pseudomonadota; class Betaproteobacteria; order Burkholderiales; family Oxalobacteraceae; genus Undibacterium; species Undibacterium sp. TC4M20W. The sequence goes on along the minus strand of NZ_JBMPPI010000024.1, from coordinate 55,730 downwards.
TCGCCCTGCTCCAGCATACGCCCCTTGTCCAGCCAGATGGCGCGGTCACACAGGGTACGTACCGAGCTAACGTCATGGCTGACAAACAAAATACTGGCACCAGTTTTCTGTATATCCTTGATACGGCGCATGCACTTGGCAACAAAGCGCGCATCGCCCACAGCCAACGCCTCATCCACGATCAAAATCTCAGGATCAACATGAATCGCAATAGAAAACGCCAAACGTGCATACATGCCACTGGAATAAGTTTTGACCGGCTGATCCAGAAAATCACCAAGTTCAGAGAAAGCCAAAATTTCTCCCATGCGTTCCAGCATTTGCTCTCGCGGGAAGCCGAGGATCGCTGCATTCAGCAAAACGTTTTCACGTCCGGTAAATTCAGTATTAAAGCCAGCGCCCAATTCCAGTAATGCAGCCAGCCTGCCATGCGTCGTCACCGCTCCCGATGTTGGTGACAAAGTGCCACATATCATTTGCAACAGGCTGGACTTGCCGCTGCCATTGCGACCTATGATGCCCACGGTCTCACCCGGTGCAATCTCGAACGACACATCGCGCAAAGCCCAAAATTCACGGTAATAAGTCCTGGATCGGGATAAAAGCATTTGCTTCAACCTGTCCTGCGGCTTGTCGTAGAGCTGGTAGCACTTGCTTAAATGCTCTACCTTGATGGAAAACTTAGAGGACATCAGCAAACCCCTTGCGCGTCTTTTGAAACCAGGCAAAACCCAACCAGGCAACAACACCAGACAATAAAAAATAAGCCAGCCAACTTTGCCAATCCAGCGGCTTACCCCAGATCATGGCATCACGACTCTGCTCTATCACCTGAGTCAAAGGGCTGACTTGAACCACGGCACGAAAGCCATCCGGCAAGGCCGCTATCGGATAAAACACCGGCGACAAAAATGTCAGCACGGATACGGCAACACCCACCACCTGATGTATGTCACGAATAAAAACCCCCAGCGAAGCCAGCAACCAGCTCACACCCAGACTCAACAAAACCAGTGGCAATAAAACCAAAGGCAGCATAAAAATCGTCGCAGGCGGCACACCAAAAAATATCGAATAAAAAATCAGCCAGACTGAGAAGCTGACCATCAAATGAAAACAAGCTGCCCCCATCGCCACTACAGGCAAAATCTCCAGAGGGAATATCACTTTTTTGACGTAGTTCACATTACTGACCACCAGGCCAGGCGCACGGCTCACGCATTCAGAAAACAGACCAAACACCATCAAACCCGCAAACAAAACCAAGGCAAATTCTGTCTTCGATTCAGACCCGCCAGCCCAGCGCGCCTTGAACACCACACTAAACACAAAGGTATAAACCGCCAGCATCAACACAGGATTAAAAAAAGACCACAACAAACCCAGCAGCGAGCCTTGATAGCGCACCAACACTTCACGCTTTATCAAACTCACGATGAGCCTGCGATGCTGCCGTAAAGAAGCAAGCAAGTTCAAAGGGGTAATGGACGGTACTGCGTGTGGATTCATTCAATTCATTTCAAAAATTTCGCGACACATTCAGAGTCACCAACTACCAGCACACAGCCACAAAAAGTACAGACGAAACTCATCCTCCCAACAGGGATACGAATGTTCAAAGCCTGAACAAGTGGAGATAATTATTTGAGCAGCATAACTACGGTCACTGCTTCCGCGTCCGGCAAACAGGTGCCGGGCTCACGCACAAGAGCCCGTACAAGCTCACATCATGCAAGCGCTGATTTACTGCGCATCACAGACATACCAAGACGCGCTCTGTCAGGTGGGGATTATAGGGAGGAGACAGGAAGAGTATTTCTAACAAGTGTCGTGCAATTGTATGCAATTTGTACACATGTAGAACGATGGAATTTTTTATATGCGAATATTGCGATTTGAATCTATAGAGAAAATTTCACACAGAATGCCGCATACCCTGAAGCCTGGAAGCTTCCAATATGGCCGCATTGACAGCCATGCCCATAGGAGGAAATTGCAATTTCCCAGCTTCGTTAAAAGCCAGGATCATCAACCCCACTGAGGAAGCACAATCAAATTTTTTCTTGGCATCTTGTACGGAGGATGTAATTAGCGCGTTCAATTCATCTGTAGCGCAGAACACCATCAATACTCCATCTACCAAATCCAGTTCAGCAAGAGGATCAAAATGTCTAATTTTTTTAAGAAAGCTCTCAACGCCCTGTGACAGCTTTACATACACAGCTATGCACGAGACCTGTTTGATTTCCGGCATATTTTCGCTTTTTCTAAACGGTCGCAAAAGGACGTCAAAATTTCGAATCAATCTGTTGTAAATTATTGCCACCCAACCCTCCATAAAAAGTAACAGCAAGTTCTGAAGTTTTTGCGTTAGCATATTATTTGCATCATTACCGACTCTATTTGAATTAAGAGCAGCAGCAACTTCTAATTTGTTATAGGTCTATATGGCGCATGGAGCACTGATTCAGGCGAAATGACATAGCGCTCAAAGAAATCATCTAAACTTTTTGCGACACAAACAGGCTGGCCATCGTCGAAGCCCTCAATCCAGACTTCCGATACAGCCTCTGAGACTGGCTTTAGCCGGAAATGATAACAGTCTAAAAGATAGTCTGAAAAAATGACCCCAAATTCTGACAAATCTTGATTCGCATGCGAGATTTCTTGCAGAGACCAAATTCGCCAATTGTCATCATTCATATTTGACATTCCACCAAGAGACTCATACAACGCAACAACGTCGTCTGTGGCAGGAACACCGATATCATTAAAGACTTGATGTATAACCTCCTTCGGAAACGGGGGATGCATCTCAATGTCTTGATCTCTCCAACGAGTCACAAGTTCGCCAATATTAGACTTGAGACTCATGAAGTCCAACTAATCAAAACAAACTTCACGATATATCTCATTATCTCTCCTGATCGTTTATTTTAACAAACGAGAATGCGCGAAAAAGTCAGAGTACCTCAGTATTAAGGAAAGACTAACTTATATATATCATCCAACCAAACACGCACCTCGTCCATTGATTCAAATTCGTTAAACGTAAGGAAATTCACAAGTTGCGTAATATCAGCTGTTGTAGAAATCATTGATTCAAATTGACTCTTAAGTTCTTTGACATCGAATTTCTTACTCCCATTTCGAACTTCATCTGCAAGCTCATCGATTTCAAACCATTCAATGTGACAATAATCACGCAAAATAGACTTAATAGGCTCAGGCAATTCATTCATAAAATATTCCTTTTCAACCTTGGCAAACTCGGCTGCATGCTTACGCAAAAATTGCAAATCAACCTATCCGAAAACCAAACGCCTTCGCTTCTCTGAATTTCATTGATTCTCTCATTTGATACCAACTCGCACGAAAACCTCTACGCAAAATACTGGCATGTGGCATCTCTGCCGGGACACTCAATTTCACGTTTTCATATGTCAATAATTTATAGTCAGCATCAAGCTCACTGGTGGGGACATATAAATAAAAAAACATCAGGGGTCAGGTCTAACATTCCAACAATTCTATACTATGGAAATCTGCATATTTTTGTTGATAAGCTTGACTGGGCAGCACGACCGTACGGCGATGTGCCAGAGATACTTCACGTAGTTCCTCTGGCCGTAATTGATGCTGGTATTTTTCAACGAATGCTTCGTCACTCAGGAGTAACTGATGCCTGGTCGCCAGCAAAGGAGATGCCAGGCGCACACCTTCCAGCACAAATTTTGCATAGGCCAAACGTGCCTGCTTGCGGTTGGTTCCAAACTGCCCCAGTAACCAGTCGGTATCGAACCAGGATGGTGCACGCTGGTCGCGCACGCACAAGTCATAATTGCTCCAGTGCCATTGCTCTGGTAAGTCAACCATCTTTGCACGCACAGGATTAAGAACAACGTAGCGGGCCAGCTCTAATAGGTGCGCTTCTTTTTGCACCAGAATAGCCTTGTACCTGCCATGGAACAAATGCCCGACTTGTTTGTGTTTGCGATTGAAACGCTGGGTATTCAAACCATTGAGCTGGCGCATGCCACGCGACAAATTACCATCCACGGTTTCCACCAAAAGATGATAATGATTACTCATCTCGCAGTAGGCATGCACCACCCAGTTAAAGCGGTAACAGACCTCTGCCAGCACCGTCAACCACCCCTGCCTGTCTTCGTCATCGAGATAAATATCCTCACGCCTGTCGCCTCGCGACGTCACGTGATACAGAGCTCCGGCAAATTCTAAGCGTAGTGGTCTGACCATGTGTAAAGCATAACATAATGGCTAAGGCATGAAGGCAGATGTTGGAAAGTTAGAACTGACCCCAATTTTTTCTTTTCGGGTGAGCATATGCTTTCTATGACATCTTTAGCCGAACCGCTTGCTTTAGATTCTCAAAGTCGATAGTCGGCCCTAAGTCAGCGACATCATCGGTTCTATAGCACTCGGTTAAGTAGTCGTAAGTTTTTTCAACAAATGTAGTATCAAATAATTGAGATTTACCTGCCTCATCAACTAACCATTGAACAAATTCTTCGGTAATTGCTTCTATTCCCTCTGGAAGAAATGCTTTTTCTGCGCGGTAAGCGTGCCAAGCCGCATAACTAGTAGCAGCACCAACAACTGTATAGGCAAGATCAGTTATCTTCTTTGTACGATAATCAATTTTCGCAAAAATACCTTCATCAAATTGGTTCATTAACAAATCATTTAAATCATGACCGCACACAGCCTCTCCAGATAGCCAGGATGAGATCATTGTTATACATTTTTTTGCTAATAGATATCCACTCTCGTCATCAAATAATTCAGGCATTAATTGCTCACTAACACATAACGTAAAAGCGACTCTCGCTCTAACAGTCATTTGAACGAAATTCTGTATGTAAATTATCATTATCTTGCCTTCTGTCCATTAATAATTGCTATTTGCGAACCAGTTTTCGGAATTATTCCTGGAACGGTCTCAACGGGAATATTAATCCTTAACCCAGGATACATATCACTCAATTGCTTGAGGACTCCAGGAGCAACATTCGGATTGGAACCCCCCACCATTTTTACCACATGTGCCGATCCTGGTAAGGAGGTAGTTTGAATAAGCAAGGCACCAAATAAAATTGGCATACTGATTAAATTGAAAAATAAAAAAAGCCCTTGATAATTTATCAAGGGCTTTTCATATTCTGGCGGAGAAGGAGGGATTCGAACCCCCGATACTATTGCTAGTACGCCTGATTTCGAGTCAGGTACATTCAACCACTCTGCCACTTCTCCGGCTTGGTTGTTCGTCATAAACGAAGCCTGTGATTATAGCAAAGAACTTGCTCAATTCAAAATTACACGATTAACAAGCCTATGAGACATGGGCGCGCATCGCTGCGGTCGTGACATGAAGATGTCATAAAGCAAGACTATATTCTGATGCAATGCAGCAAGATGCCATTTGCTATTATTGCAATAATATAACAGCAATTATGACTACACCTGGCATTTCAATATTAGGATCAGCTTCAATGGAAAGTAGTTTAGCGGGGGATACTGTGGATTATCTGTCTCAGCAAAACCTGGTATCAGAGCAAGACATCAGCCAGTTCGGTGTACAGTCTGCAGCGCTGATGCTGGCGCATCTGCAGCGTATTATTGAGCAGCGCCTGCTTACCGCACGCTTCCAGCCCATCGTGCAGATGCAGAATGGTGACATCCTTGGCTATGAGGGTTTGATACGTGGCCCTTCGGACAGCCCGCTGCACTCCCCTGTCAATTTGTTCAAAGCTGCGTGGGACAATAATCTGACGGTGACGGTAGAACACTTGTGCCGCCGTATCGTGCTGGAACAATTCGCTGCGCAGAAATTGCCTGGCAAGCTGTTTTTGAATGTCAGTCCAGAATGTTTGTTGCAGAGAGATGTGCGCTATGGTGAGACGCTGGATTATATCCATGAGCTTGGCATTAACCCTGAACGTGTCATCATAGAATTGACTGAATACCAGCCCACGCACGACTATGCCTTGTTGTGCGAGGCTGTCATCCATTATCGCGAGATGGGTTTTGAAATTGCGATTGATGATCTGGGTGAAGGTTTTTCCAGTCTGCGTTTGTGGTCAGAATTAAAGCCTGACTATGTCAAAATCGACATGCATTTTATCCAGGGCATAGATCATGATCCAGTCAAGGCGCAGTTTGTGCGCTCAATACAAAGCATCGCTGAAAAATCTGGAACGCGCGTCGTTGCTGAAGGTATAGAAACCCAGGCTGAGTTATTAGCGGTGCGTGACCTGGGTGTGGCCTGTGGCCAGGGTTATCATATCGCCCGCCCCCACCCTACTCCTGCGCGTGCAGTGTCTGCTGAAGTGGCGCGGATTTTAACGCCGAACCAATATCAGGCTGCGCGACGTACCTCCGGCAGTTTTGAACAGGCTGCCACGGTAGAAAAGATTTTAAAGACGCCACCAACTATTTCTTCACGCATGCTGAACAACCAGGTGGATGACATCTTCTTGCAAAACCCCAAATTGCAGATCATTCCCGTGGTGGATGACGGCATGCCTGTGGGATTGATCAACCGTTATCACATGATAGACCGCTTTGCCCGGCCTTATCAGCGTGAGCTGTATGGCAAAAAGCCTTGCACCGTCTTCATGGAAGCGCATCCTGTCATTGTCGATAAAAATACCAGCATGCAGGATGTCAGCCACATTATCGTGGAAGCTAATTCTGAGCAGTTAATCAACGGTATTATCATTACTGATCAGGGCCGCTATATAGGCCTGGGCAGCGGGCCGGACTTGATGCGCGAGATCACGCAGATGCAAATCAATGCGGCGCGTTATGCCAATCCCTTGACGCAACTACCGGGTAACGTGCCCATCAATGAACATATTGATTTGCTGCTACAGAAAGAGCAGTCTTTTTGTGCCTGCTATTGCGACCTTGATCATTTCAAACCATTTAATGACGTCTATGGCTACCGCCGTGGCGACGACATCATACAAATGACCAGCGATGTATTAAAGCAGCACTGTGATCCGCAACTGGATTTTATAGGGCACATCGGTGGCGATGATTTCATCATTCTGTTCCGCAGTGAGGATTGGGAAGTGCGTTGCCAGGCAATACTGGCTAGTTTCTCTGCTGCCATTGATGATTTTTACAGCATTGAAGACCGCGAAAGAGGTGGTTATCTCAGTGAAGACAGGCAGGGTAAGAAAGTCTTTTACCCACTGGTCAGCCTCTCCCTGGGTGTGGTCAGGTCAAGAGCAAACCGTTATTACTCACATCACCAGATTTCCATCGCCGCATCAGATGCCAAGAAGCAGGCCAAGAAAATTCATGGCAATAGCCTGTTTGTAGATCGTCGCTCTGAAATGGATTTGCTGGTAGGTTAAGCGCCATCTGCACATAAAAAAAGCGCTTCACTTTATGTAGTGAAGCGCTTTTTTCATGAAGCAAGGACTAATTAAGCTGCAGGTGCCAGTTTTTCCAGGCCACCCATGTAAGGGCGCAAAGCTGCAGGGATGACGACAGAGCCATCCGCCTGCTGATAATTTTCCAGCACAGCCACTAAAGTACGGCCAACTGCAAGTGCAGAGCCGTTCAGGGTATGTACCAATTCTGGTTTGCCCTGGGCATTGCGGAAGCGGGCTTGCATGCGGCGCGCCTGAAAGTCGAACATATTCGAGATAGAAGAAATCTCACGGTAAGTGTTTTGTGCTGGCAGCCAGACTTCCAGATCGAAAGTCTTGCAGGCACCAAAGCCCATATCACCAGTACACAGGCTCATGACGCGGTAAGGCAGCTCCAGCTTGGTCAGAACGGCTTCAGCATGGCCCACCATTTCATCCAGGGCTTCCATGGATTTTTCTGGATGAACGATTTGCACCATTTCGACTTTGTCGAATTGATGCTGACGTATCATGCCGCGGGTGTCGCGGCCTGCGCTACCGGCTTCAGAACGGAAGCATGGAGTATGCGCCGTCATTTTGATAGGCAATGCATCGGCAGCCAGAATCTCATCGCGCACAGTATTCGTCAATGTAACTTCTGAAGTCGGGATCAGGTAAAACGTCTCGCCTGCGCCTTCTTGCCCGCCTTTTTTTACTGCGAACAAGTCTTCTTCAAATTTGGGCAATTGGCCTGTGCCACGCATGGAATCAGCATTGACCATGTAAGGTGTATACATTTCGGTATAGCCATGTTCCAGCGTTTGCATGTCGAGCATGAACTGAGCCAGTGCGCGATGCAGGCGTGCCATGCCACCTTTCATGACAGAGAAACGCGAACCTGTCAGTTTGACTGCAGTTTCAAAATCCAGACCCAGGGCAGAACCGATGTCTACATGGTCTTTGACTTCAAAGTCAAATGCGCGTGGCATACCGACCTTGCGTACTTCCACATTGCCGGTTTCGTCTTCACCGACAGCAACAGATTCATGTGGCAGGTTAGGAATGGTTTGCAGGAAGGCACTCATACGCACCTGCACATCACTCAAATGCGCTTCTGATGCTTTCAACTCTTCCGGAATGCTCGCAGCTTCAGCCATTAATGCGGAAGTATCTTCGCCTTTGCTTCTGAGATTACCGATCTGTTTGGAGATGGTATTCTTTTTGCCTTGCAGCTCTTCAGTACGGGACTGGATTTGCTTGCGTTCGGCTTCAAGGGCATTGAAGGTTTCTACATCCAGTTGGAATTTACGGGTAGCCAGGCGCGCTGCCGCACTGGCAATATCTTTGCGCAAAAGTTGAATATCTATCATGATTTTAAGTGCAGTGAACTAAGCTAATCGAGTATTGTATCAAGGGATGGGCATTTCCCCTATTTTCAGACAAAGGAAAATGCCGTTTTTACATCAATACCTATGCATCAATACTTCACAAGACTACGGTAAACCAGCTTGGTATTGCCTTCTGCAGGCACGCTTATTTTCCATACTGCGGTATTGCTGGCGCTCTTGGTATAAGGATGGCTGCTACTCAAGACTTGCCAGTCACCAGGCATGGGTTCTTGCACGGTGACGATGACGGCTTCTTTTTTGGCATTCTTCAAAACCAGCTCATAGGCGCTTTCAGATACATAATTGTATTTGCCACTCGCTGCGAGTTTTTTGAAGTCAGTCTGCTTTTTGTCTGCTGTTACATCAAAGGCTTCACCCAGTTTCAGGCGAACTTTTTCATTCTTTGGTGTGTGATCAACGTTATCTTCACCAATGAACTGCGCATTACCCGCGCCATCTTTTTTGTAAACGCGTACAACACCTTTAGGTAAAGGCATGCCCAATTGCGAAGCTTCTTTATTGTCGAATTCAACAAAAACACCTATCTTCATTTTTTGACCAAGATCACCGTAACTGCTTTGGTAGTAATAATCACTACCTGCCAACAACAATTCCTTGCGGGCGGGAACGCCGGACGCAGACAACAAGGCCACTTGCTTGGTCTGGTTTTCTGCTATGGTGGTTGGCCTGTCCAGTGTGTACAGGTGATACTCAAACAAAGATTCTTCCGCCATGGCTTTTTTTGCCATCATGGGCTGCGGGGCATCCAGTCTTCTGACTGAACTACCGGTTATTTCTACTTTTTGCAGCACTTGATGCACATCACCCGCCACCAGTTGCAGCTTCGCATTGCGGTAAGTCGTACCACTGGTATTGCCCAGCGTAACCCAGCCTAAAATATCAAGCTTGTCATCAGCCGCATTCAGCTCAACGACATAGTCTGCCTTCCAGGACAAACCGCCTGTCAGGTAACTAAGTTCTACATCCTGTTGCTGTGCCCCGTTGTTATCAAGTGCCATGACCAGGGTAGGACGGTCACGCAGGTTTGCTGGCACATCAGGATAAATGATGCGACCTGGCAAGCCGGTTTCGATGCGGTCACCTATCTTCAATACCACGCCATTATTGGCGGACAAGACTGTGGCCGATTCTGTAGTCTCTGCGCCAGTCGCCGGATTGGTGCGAATGATGTTGACGTTGCGGCCTACATATTTTTCCAGCAGTTTTTGCGGTGTCAGCAAATCAAAATTAAAGTTTTGCTCAACCACAGACAAGCTGCCTGGAGAAGACAAGCTGCGCAGCAAGGCAGTTTCAGCACGCATCTTGGCACTAACATCGCGGAAAGCCAGTGCGCTTGCACCGCGTTTCAAAGGCAGCTTGCGCTGGTCCTTGATCAGTGCCAGGTTTTCATTGTAGATCGTGACGGCGACTTCTTTTTGGTCAGCCAATGTACTGCGCTGCTCCTCTGTTTCGGCATAGACAGTGCCTGCGAGTGACAATAACAATAGGCTTGCGCTTGCGGTCAATGTTTTATTCATGAAAGTCCTTGTTATGATTATTGGTTTGCAATGATATATAAAAGAATGAAACTCAGACGAATGAAATCTAAACGAATGAAGCTTAAATAATTGAAATTCAGACGAAACTGAAATTATTTGACCTGATCATCCAGGCTGCGCAAATACGCGAGTTTTTCCGCTATCTTGATTTCCAGCCCGCGTGGCACTGGGTGATACCAGGATTCATTTTCCAGACCCTCTGGCAGATAAGTTTCACCTGCGGCATAGGCATCTGGCTCATCATGGGCATAGCGATACAATTTGCCATAGCCCAGTTCTTTCATGAGCTTGGTGGGTGCATTGCGCAAATGCTCTGGTACGACGCGGGACTTGTCTTTGGCGATCATGGCGCGCACGGCGTTATAGGCTTTGTAGACTGCATTCGACTTGGCAGCGCATGCCAGATAAATCACTGCTTCTGCCAGGGCCAACTCCCCTTCGGGCGAACCCAGCCGTTCATAGGTTTCTGCCGCATCAAGGCAAATGCGCAAGGCGCGTGGGTCAGCCAGGCCTATATCTTCTGACGCCATGCGTACTATGCGTCTTGCCATGTAACGTGGGTCGGCACCGCCATCGAGCATGCGTACCAGCCAGTATAAGGCTGCATCAGGGTTGGAGCCACGTACCGATTTATGCAGGGCAGAAATCTGGTCATAGAAAGCATCACCGCCCTTGTCAAAGCGGCGCAAGGCGTCACCCAGGCATTCACCCAGCAAACCCTGATCTACTGTATCAAGATTTTTGGCGACCGCTGCATGGGCAACGATGTCGAGATTGTTCAGCAATTTGCGGCCATCGCCGTCAGCACTGGACACCAGGCTGGCCATAGCCTCTGGCGTCAGTGTCAAGCCATCAAGCTCACGTTCGCAGGCGCGCACTACCATGGCTGTCAGATCTTCATCTGTTAGTGACTTCAACACATATACTGAGGCCCGTGACAGCAAGGCGCTATTGACTTCAAATGAAGGATTTTCTGTCGTCGCACCTATGAAGGTAAACAAACCACTTTCCACATGCGGCAAGAAGGCATCTTGCTGGCTCTTGTTGAAGCGATGGACTTCATCAACAAACAAAATGGTGCGGCGATGTGAAGTGGCCTGCAATATCTGCGCACGCTCTACCGCCTCGCGTATGTCCTTAATGCCGGACAAGACTGCCGACAAGGCGATGAATTCACATAGAAAAGCATCAGCCATCAGGCGCGCCAGCGTGGTCTTGCCTACGCCTGGCGGACCCCACAATATCATCGAATGTGGTTCACCCGACTGAAAAGCCACTCGCAAGGGTTTGCCCTCGCCCAGTATATGTTGCTGGCCTATGACATCGTCCAGCGTAGCCGGACGCATGCGCTCTGCCAGTGGGGCAGGTTTTTTGCGCGGATTATTGTGCAACATGTTCATTAAGCGCTATTACTGGCGAAATACATCTGCACCAGCAGGCACGACAAACTTGAATTGCTCAGGCTTCAGCGCAGGATTTTTTTCCAGGTTCCTCAGGGTCAAGGTAGAAAACTGGCCAAAATTGTCGTGCAATTCCAGGGCAACAGGCACGCCATCTTTCATACCTATACCTATGGTTTCAAACTGTGAGTCCTTGGCTTTGGGCGTAGCTTCCAGCCATTCCAAGCCTTGCTTGACACCGACCTCTTTGAAATTGAAATTCTTGTCCAGATCAGCCGCGCCAGCACTGCCAAACAAAATGGCTGCGGGGCTGGAACCCAGGGAATTACCAAGCGGACGTATCGTGACCTGATTCAAGTCTTTGTCGTAGATGTACAGCTTTTCACCATCTGCCTGCAAGACTTGCTCATACGGCTTCACATAAGACCAGATGAACTTGCCTGGACGGGCAAACACAAAATTGCCTGTTGCTGTCTTGCTGATCTTGGGATTGCCATCGACCATTTTGACTTGCTGCTGGGTAAATTCACCCTTGGCGCTTTTATTATTGGTGACGAAGGATTTGAACTGATCAACCGCAGTGGCGGATGCCCATGCAGGTATCATGGCAAATGCAAACGCACCTGCCACCAGTTTTGCCTTCATGCTAAATTGTTTCTTCACTGATTTATCCTGTTCTGTCGCTGCTATTGTTTTGCTTTATTCCGTCACAATTATTCTGTATTCCCAGCAGGAACCAGAATTTCGCGGTTGCCGTTGGACTGCATGGTAGATACGACACCACTTTGTTCCATTTGTTCCAGCAAACGGGCTGCACGGTTATAGCCTATGCGTAAATGCCTTTGTACGAGCGAGATAGAGGCACGGCGATTCTTGAGTACGATGGCAACGGCCTGATCATACAAGGCATCTGATTCGCCACCACCTGCGCCAGCACTCTCGCCACCGGCTTCGCCGCCCTCTTCCAGAGTGCCACCTTCAAGTATGCCTTCTATGTAATTTGGTTCGCCCTGCGATTTTAAATATTCAACTACGCGATGTACTTCTTCATCCGAGACAAAAGCTCCATGCACACGGACAGGCAAGCCTGTGCCCGGTGGCATGTAAAGCATGTCACCCATGCCCAGCAATGCTTCTGCGCCCATCTGATCAAGAATAGTGCGTGAATCTATCTTGCTGCTGACCTGGAAGGCGATACGGGTAGGAATATTCGCCTTGATCAGGCCCGTGATCACGTCCACCGATGGTCTTTGCGTCGCTAATATCAGATGCAAGCCCGCAGCACGGGCTTTTTGCGCAATACGGGCAATCAGTTCTTCTACCTTTTTACCGACCACCATCATCAAATCAGCCAGCTCATCAATAATAATGACGATGGTTGGCAGTTTTTCAAGGGGCTCTGGCGCATCTGGCGTCAGACTGAAAGGATTAGGGATATGCACTTCCTTACGCGTTGCCTCTGCAATCTTGGCGTTATAGCCAGCCAGATTACGCACACCGAGTTTGGACATGAGTTTGTAACGGCGTTCCATCTCTGCCACCGCCCAGTTCAGGGCATGGCCTGCCTGGCGCATATCCGTGACCACCGGAGCCAGCAAATGCGGTATGCCCTCATACACCGACATCTCCAGCATTTTTGGATCGATGAGTATCATGCGTACATCATTTGGGTCTGACTTGTACAGCAGCGACAGGATGGTGGCATTGATACCCACAGATTTACCAGAACCTGTCGTACCGGCCACCAGCAAGTGAGGCATCTTGGCTAAATCTGCACAGATAGGAAGGCCGCCAATATCCTTGCCCAATGCCACGGTCAGGCTCGATGAGCTGTCGTTATAGACCTTGGAGCCCAAAATCTCGGTCAGGCGAACGATCTGGCGCTTGGGGTTGGGCAACTCCAGGCCCATGTAATTTTTACCGGGGATGGTTTCAACCACGCGTATGGATGTCAGCGACAAAGAGCGCGCCAGGTCACGTGCCAGATTCACAATCTGGCTACCTTTTACGCCAGTAGCCGGTTCTATTTCATAGCGGGTTACTACAGGGCCAGGATAAGCTGCAACAACCTTGGCATCAACACCAAAGTCTGAGAGTTTCTTTTCTATCAGGCGGCTGGTGAATTCCAGGGTTTGTACGCTGACAGTTTCTTGCACTGGCGGCGGCTCATCCAGCAAAGACAAGGGTGGTAAATTGGTATCTGGCAATTCATTGAACAGGGAAACCTGCTTTTCTTTTTCCACTCGCTCTGAGCGCTGCACGGCAACTACTTGCGGCTCTATGCGTATTGGTGTGGCTTCAACGATTTTGGCTCTTTCCTGCACTACGACTTCTTCACGCTTGACGGCGGCAGTCTGGCCAGCGCGCCGGTCTTCTGCATCTGCATGTTTGCTTTGCACGAAGACAAAAGCCCATTCTATGCCTGTACCTATGCGTTCTGCGATGGTCAGCCAGGACACGTGGAAATAGAGGCTGATACCCAGAGCAATCATCAGCAACAAAGCCAGTGTCGCGCCAGTGAAGCCCAATGCCGCAAAACCGGCATTGCCGATCAACTCACCCAATACCCCGCCCGGCCCTAGCGGCAAGGCTACTTTAAGGCTGTGCATGCGCAAATATTCCAGTCCCATGCTGCCAGCCAATAGCAAGCCAAAACCAATATTACGCACCAGGATTTCAGGGAAGCCGACTTCAGGTTCCGGATCAGGATTGAGTTTCACTCTTTGCGACAAATTACTATACGAGATCCACACCTGGCGGCAGGCAAATACACACCACCACCATGCCGAAATGCCAAATACATAAAACAGCACATCAGATAGCCAGGCACCAAATTTGCCAGCGATATTGTGTATGCGCGGAATATCCACCGACCGCGACCAGCCTGGGTCTTGCGTGGAATAACTTGCCATGATCAGTATCAGGCAAATGCAAAATGCGGCAAGGGCTATCCATTTCGCTTCCATCAAAAGAACCAGAAAGCGGTTTGGTGGCGCTGCAGGTGCTGCAGTTTTCTTGCTTCGAGTATAAGCTTCGTTACCAGTAGTCATAAAACAGAGAGCAACCTCATTCGGACAGCTATCAAAAGCTGACAAGATAGCATGAAGCCGTGTATGCGCCAAACTTGTGCACTGTAACAGTTGAAACAGATATGCCCGTCTGGCGCACCACGGCAGGAAGACGACCACTATGAGGATAGTCTATAATTCAGGCTTACCTCAGGATAGCGATGCAAAATCAGCAAAAAACTTGAAATTTGCATGAAAAACGCCATCTATTATCTGCAATTCAGCTAATCATCAACTTTTTTATCAGGTCTGCTATGTCCACACCCAAACATGCCCGCGTATTAATTCTTGGCTCTGGCCCCGCAGGTTATTCCGCCGCTGTGTATGCTGCCCGCGCCAATCTGAAACCTGTACTGATCACCGGTGTAGAACAAGGCGGCCAGTTGATGACCACCACCGATGTAGAAAACTGGCCTGCTGATCCTATGGGCGTACAAGGACCAGAACTGATGCAGCGCTTTTTGCAGCATGCAGAACGCTTTAATACAGAAATCATTTTTGATTACATCCACACCGCCAAGCTCGATGAAAAACCGATACGCCTGATCGGTGACCAGGCGCAATATACTTGCGACTCCCTGATCATTGCTACCGGCGCATCTGCTCAATATCTGGGTCTGCCATCTGAACAGGCTTTCATGGGCAAAGGCGTGTCTGCCTGCGCTACTTGCGATGGTTTCTTTTACCGCGGCAAGGAAGTGGCTGTGGTTGGTGGTGGCAATACAGCGGTGGAAGAAGCCCTCTACCTGTCGAATATCGCCAGCAAGGTTACCGTCATCCACCGTCGCGACAAGTTCCGTGCAGAGGCAATTTTGATTGACCGCCTGATGGCCAAAGTGGCAGAAGGCAAGATCGAAGTCAAATGGAACCATACGCTCGATGAAGTCATCGGTGATGACTCTGGTGTGACTGGCATCAATATCAAGGCAGCAGATGGAACTGTTACCCCTATCACTCTGCATGGCGTATTCATTGCGATAG
Organism: Undibacterium sp. TC4M20W; assembly: GCF_049340245.1. Classification (NCBI taxonomy): domain Bacteria; kingdom Pseudomonadati; phylum Pseudomonadota; class Betaproteobacteria; order Burkholderiales; family Oxalobacteraceae; genus Undibacterium; species Undibacterium sp. TC4M20W. The sequence goes on along the minus strand of NZ_JBMPPI010000024.1, from coordinate 39,952 downwards.
GCCACAAACCAAATACCAGCATCTTTGATGGCCAGCTTGATATGAAGAATGGCTATATCAAAACCCGTACCGGTACTGAGGGCATGGCAACAGCGACCAATGTACCAGGCGTGTTTGCTGCCGGTGACGTACAGGATCATATCTATCGCCAGGCGATTACCAGTGCTGGTACAGGCTGTATGGCAGCGCTGGATGCGCAACGCTTCCTGGAAGAATAAGTCAAACGCCAAGGATGTAAAGGATGTCGTCTTTTAAAAACCTTGCTGACCTGAAGTCACTCAGTCAGCAATTAAAGCAACAAGAAGAAAGCCGACAACGTGCCGAAGCAGAACGTCTGGAACGGGAAAAGAAAGCCAGGGAAGAGGCGAATATTTTTCGTTCCAGCGTAGGCAAGGTAGAGGTTTTAAAAACCGCGGTGAAACATCACCCTGCCCCAGCTCGCCTTGAACCCCTGCCGTTTCAGCACATTGCAGATGAACAGGCAGCCCTACAAGAATCTTTGTCGGATGAATTCGATGCTGATTCTTTGCTGGAAACTGATGAAAACCTCAGCTATACCAGATCAGGCGTGGGCCAGGATGTCGTCAGGAAGCTGCGTAAAGGCCACTGGGTCATACAGGCGCAACTTGACCTGCATGGCTTGCGTCGCGATGAAGCCAGGGATAGTCTGGGAGAATTTTTGCGCAAGTGCATGCGCAATGGCACACGTTGCGTGCGCATCATCCATGGCAAAGGTCTGGGCTCTGTCAACAAGGAACCTGTACTGAAGCAAAAAGTCAGAAACTGGCTGATACAGAAAGATGAAGTATTGGCATTCAGCCAGGCGACTGCGGCTGATGGTGGCTCTGGTGCCTTGATCGTGCTATTGAAATCTTGACGATGGCTCATAGCTATGCAGCCTGAGTCCCCGACAAACCGAGGCTCAGGCATAGCAAACTTAATTGCGGAACTTCTTGTCCTTCGAAATAACGGTCATATCAACATATTTTGAACCGTTATGATTCGAAGGCGAAAAACTCACATCAAAACCACCAGGGTCATAACTGCTGCGGTTAATACTTTCCAGTGCAGACACCAGCTTTTCTCTGGTGAGACCTGATCCGGCGCGCTTTAAGCCTTCCACAAATACTTTGGCAGCCAGATAACCTTCAAAGCTGGAAAAGTTCAGATTTTTATTTCCGGCTTTCTCCATACTTTTCGTGTATTCGGCAACTACTGGTATTGACGGTGACCATGGAAATGGAACCACCTGTGAAATCACGACACCGACGCCATCTTTATCCAGGGCATCTGCCAGAGCCTGGCTACCGACAAAAGAAACATTGTAGAACATGCCTGTATAGGCAGCCCTGTGCATTTCTTTGACCAGTGCACTACTGGCTGCATAGGTGCTGATCTGTATGATGGCATCAGGCCGTTTTGGCAAGAGCTTGGCAACGGCAGCTGAGACATCAGTGCTGTTCCTTTCCACTGTTGCCATCTCGGCTATACGCAAATTTCTTTTCTTCATCGCCAGTTCCACACCCGCCAGACCCGCCTTGCCATAGGCATCGTTCTGGTAAAAAATGGCGATATTTTTTGTCCCCAGATTGGCCAGACGATCGACCAGATATTCAGTCTCGTCGTTATAACTTGCCCGGATATTGAAAATCTGACGGTTGAGAGGTTCTCTCAAGGATTGCGCACCGGTATAAGGTGCGAAAAAAGGGACTTTTGCTTGCGTGAAAATGGGCAAGGCTGCATTACTGGTGGCTGTACCTACATAGCCAAATAAAGCAAATACACCATCATTTTCAATCAGGGCCCTGGTATTGGTAGCCGCCAGATCTGCCTCATACTTATCATCTTTTTGTATGATTTCAATCTTGCGGCCATAGACACCACCTGCAGCATTGACCTGATCAAAATAAGTCTTGGCACCTGAATTGAGCTGCAAGCCAAGTTGTGCTGCCGGGCCGGAAAATGCGGCTGACTGACCCAATAAAATTTTTCTATCTGTGACACCGGTTTCGGCTTGGGCATTTGCCATCGCCATCAACACCAGTGCCACCCCTATTTTTGTTTTTGCTCTTGCTTTTGAAACACCAACAAATTCATTTACTGCAAACTTCTTAAACATCATCATATTTAAACCGCATCAGGACCCGTCTCGCCAGTGCGAATACGTATTACCTGCTCCACATTTTGTACAAAAATCTTCCCATCACCAATCTTGCCGGTATGAGCCGCCTTAATAATTGCGTCGACTACATTGTCGGCAATCTTGTCATCTACTACGACTTCCACCTTGATCTTGGGCAAGAAATCGACCACGTACTCAGCGCCACGATACAGCTCCGTGTGCCCTTTTTGACGGCCAAAACCTTTTACCTCGACCACAGTCAATCCTGTCACGCCAACGTCAGCCAGCGCTTCACGCACCTCGTCGAGTTTGAATGGTTTGATGATAGCGGTAATCTGTTTCATTTCCCTCTCCTTAAATTGTTACGGTTAATACGATTAATATAATTAATACGGATCAAACTAGTCTCTGAACTTCGAAGTAATAGGATAACGCCAGTCACGCCCGAAAGCGCGATGGGTAATCCTGATACCTATGGGCGCTTGACGCCGCTTGTACTCATTAATTTTGATCAGGCGCGTGATGCGTTCCACATCCTCTGCCGCATAGCCTGCCGCAACTATCTCGGCACGCGCCTTGTTTTCTTCCATATACATGGCCATGATGCCGTCCAGAATGTCATAGGGCGGCAAAGAATCCTGGTCTTTTTGATCAGGTCGCAATTCAGCTGATGGCGCCCTCGTCAGTATCCGCTCGGGTATTACGGCTGACAGGGTATTGCGATAGGCACATAGGCGATATACCAGGGTTTTGGCAATATCCTTGATGACGGCAAAGCCACCTGCCATGTCACCGTACAAAGTACAGTAACCAACTGCCATTTCACTCTTGTTACCCGTCGTCAAAACGATGGAACCATATTTGTTCGACAAGGCCATCAACAGTGTGCCACGTATCCTAGCCTGTATATTTTCTTCGGTGGTATCTTCCTTCAAGCCAGCAAATTCCTGGCTCAGAGTAGAACGGAATGCGCTGAAGCAATCGCTGATGGCGATTTCATCGTAGCGCACACCTATGCGTGCCACCATATCACGCGAATCCAGCCATGAAATATCGGCAGTATAAGGCGAAGGCATCATGATCGCCCTGACCTTGTCTGCCCCCAGCGCATCGACTGCAATTGCCAGCACCAGGGCAGAATCAACCCCGCCAGACAAACCCAGCAATACACTGGGGAAGCCGTTCTTGCCTACATAATCACGCACGCCCATGACCAGTGCCTGATAAACCTCCGCTTCCAGCGATAAGGCCGCTTCCACGCGAGCATTCAAAGGCTGCGCGCCGTCAAATTCGACTACTTGCAAATCAGCTTCGCAATGCTTCATCTGGGCGCAAATCTGACCGTGGACATCCATGACAAATGAATTGCCATCAAAAATCAATTCGTCCTGGCCACCGACCAGATTGGCATACACCAGGGACAAACCCTGAGAAATCACATTGGCGCGCATGACGTCGTAGCGCTGATGCTGCTTGCCCATGTGATAGGGTGAACCGTTTGGCACCAGCAGCACTTCTGCGCCCGCCTGCCTGGCTTGTGCTGGCGCATCTGGCAGCCAGGTATCTTCACAGATATTGATGCCGAAATTCACGCCCTTGATAGCGAATACACAAGCCTCGTTACCTGATGAAAAATAGCGTTTTTCATCGAACACCATATCATTTGGTAAATCACGCTTAAAATAACTTGCTAATACCACACCATCTTGCAGCACAGAAACAGCATTATACCGTTTACCATCGACCTCACCCGGATGACCGACCAAAACCGCAAGGCCGGGAAATAGCGTAAGCTGTTTCTTTAAGGTATCGAGTGCGGCAGCAGTATCATGATAAAACGCCTGGCGCAGCAATAAATCTTCTGGTGGATAGCCTACCAGGGACAATTCCGGTGTGACGAGTATGTCTGCTCCCTGCTCTGCGGCACGGCGGGCATATTCTGCGATCTGGGCAGCATTGCCGGCAAGATCACCGACAACGCTATTCATCTGGGCAATGGCAACTTTTACGGTCATATTTGCAAATCTGTATTAAATCGAAAATGAAATCTGAATCTCCAGCCCCACATTATCGCATGCGTATCGTCACTTCACTGAGCGAGATAGCGCAATCATCATGGGACAGCCTGATTGCAGATCAGACGCTTGCCAATCCATTTCTATCGTATGCATTTTTGAGCGCCATGGAAGAGTCAGGTTCTGCCACTGAAAAAACTGGCTGGCAAATCTGTTTTATTACCATCTGGAATGGCGAGCAGCTTGAAGCTGCGATGCCGCTGTATGAAAAGAGCCATTCCTATGGCGAGTATGTGTTTGACTGGGCCTGGGCCAGGGCGTTTGAGCGGCATGGCCACGATTATTATCCCAAGCTGTTGTCCGCCATCCCTTTCTCTCCCATCACGGGCAGCCGTCTGCTGGCACGCAATACTGCCGCACAAGGGGCATTGATCGCTGCCCTGCAGGAGCTACAAGAGGCCGGTGAATACTCTTCCAGCCATTTGCTGTTCTTGCCGGAAGATCAGGCGCGCATGCTCAATGAAGAAGGCTATCTGTTGCGCAAAGGCGTGCAGTTTCACTGGGAAAACAAGGGCTACCAATGTTTTGATGATTTTCTGGATACGCTAGACAAGAAAAAACGCAAGAATATTCGTGCCGAGCGCAGGAAAGTGCAGGATGCCGGCATACAGTTCCAGCATGTGCGCGGCAAAGACATACAAGAAGACGACTGGCGCTTTTTCAAAAGCTGTTATGACCAGACTTATGAAGAACATCATTCAACGCCGTACCTGAATCTGGATTTTTTCTTGCGCATAGGTCGTGCCATGCCAGAAAATATCCATCTTATCATTGCATTGCGAGGCAATAAGATCGCTGCATCCCTGCTCATTCATGATCAGCAGCGCGTGTATGGGCGTTATTGGGGTTGCCTGGAAACACATCCCTGCCTGCATTTTGAAACCGCTTACTACCAATCCATAGCTTTCTGCATACAGGAAAAAATTGCGATTTTCGAAGGCGGAGCACAAGGCGAGCACAAAATGGCACGCGGCTTTCTGCCAACCACGACCTGGTCAGCACATTACTTGAGTCATCCAGAATTTTTTGACGCAGTATCAAATTTCCTTGTACGTGAAACACAAGATATTGAGCTATATTTAGATGAGTTACATCAACACACACCATATAAAGCGCTGAAACACAATGAAGTAAGCGCTACTTGAAATTTTGCTTCGTTCAAGGCATCCTGTCGCCATGCAAAATAACTTTCTCTCGACACCGAATGCACCACCTGCTGCATTGCCAAGCAAACGCGTCGGACGCTTTTACCTCAGCGAGCGTCTGGGCATGGGATCAAATGGTGCCGTGTATTTGGGCCACGATCCCGTCATAGACCGCGATGTCGCCATTAAAATATTTAGTGCTGGCAATAATGCTGCCGACAAGAAGCAACGCGAGCAGCAATTTATCAATGAAGCACGTGCGGCTGGCAGGTTATCCCACCCGAATATCGTGACGATATTCGACGCGTCCAGCGAAGGTGGCACGACATTTATCGCGATGGAATTTCTGCAGGGCAAGGATTTGCGGCATATCCTGGCAGACGGCAAGCAATTCGACATCATAGAGACCGCGAATATCATACAGAAGATCGCCGAGGCACTTGCTTACGCCCATGCCAATGGCGTGATACACCGCGACATCAAGCCTGCGAATATCTTTGTTTTACCTAGCCAGCAACCCAAGGTGGTGGATTTTGGTATTGCCCGCGCACCAAATCGCGTACTGGATGAAACCAGGGAACAAGCCCACACCCTGTTCAACAATAATATTCTGGGCACGCCCAACTACATGTCACCAGAGCAGGCTAATGGCAAAGCTGTCAATGCCTTGACGGATGTGTATTCGCTGGGCACAGTCATGTATGAAATGCTGACTGGCCAAAAGCCATTTCAGTCGCAAGATGTTGACAAATTATTGCAACAGATTGTAAATAAAGTAGCGAAATATCCCTCAGAAATTCGCACTAGCATACCGGATTCACTATCCAAAATTGTCATGAAAGCGATGCAGAAAGATCCTGCAGCACGATATGAAAGTGCCGCTGAAATGTCTTTGGCATTAGAGAAATTCCTGGAGCGCGACAGAAAACTAAAGCGCAAGCGTCAGAAACAAGGTGGTGATACCAGCGACTATGCCAATGACGATAGTCCACACGTTGGTTCCTGGCTGAGTTGGGCCGCGCTGATTGCTGCCGTCGTCGGTGTGGCAGCTTATCTGATACACAGGATATGAGCCTGGTAGCGATGCACGCTGATTGCGTCAGAAAAAAACAAAAAAGGTGCGATCAAATCGCACCTTTTTTTAATTCTAAAGCTCTTAGTTACTAACTTTTAATTGCTAGCTCTTAAGTCTTAAGCTTCGGCTTTTTGGAAACTTTCTACGCCTGCCAAAATTTCTGCCCTGGCATCGTCGGGACCGCCCCAACCTTCAACTTTAACCCATTTGCCTTTTTCCAGATCTTTGTAGTGCTCAAAGAAATGCTGGATCTGGCGCAGACGCAATTCGTTCAGGTCTTCAGGTTTTTGCCAGTGTGTGTAGATAGGCAGGATTTTATCTACTGGTACAGCCAATACTTTGGCATCGTTACCGGCTTCATCTGTCATTTTCAGGATGCCGATAGGACGGCAACGCACTACCACACCAGGGATCAGCGGGAAAGGCGTGATGACCAATACGTCAACCGGGTCGCCATCACCAGCCAGAGTTTGTGGCACATAGCCATAGTTGCAAGGATAATGCATGGCAGTACCCATGAAACGATCAACAAAAAGGGCGCCAGTGTCTTTATCGACTTCATACTTGATCGGATCGCCATTCATAGGGATTTCGATAATAACGTTGAAGTCATTTGGCAGATCACGACCTGCTGGTACTTTATTCAAGCTCATCTTGCACTTTCTGTATAAGTATCAATAGAAGAAATGGTTTGGACAGGATTATATAGTTTTTCAAGGCAGAATTGTGCGCCGCAACAGGGCGGTATGACAATTTAACTTTCAGCCAGTTAATACAATCCGCATCCTCATAACATGGTTGCCATCGCACATTGGCGATAATGGCTGGCAGCTTCTTCTGCCTGGCCCAGCGCCTCATGCAACTGCGCCAGCTTCAGGTTGCCTTCGCGCACAGTGCGCGGGTCAACTGCATCGGACAAGGCCTGCTCCATATGCCTTTGTGCCTTGCCCCATAATTTCTGACGCAGGCATAGTGTACCAAGCGTCAGTGCCAGTTCTGGGTCAGTCGGATGTTGCTCTGACCATTTTTCACAATGTTCAATTTGTGATAACAAGGCAGCAGAGCCCTCTGATGCTGCAGCATCACGGTAGGCGCGCATGAGGCGCTCATCCCACTCCTCTGCCAATGCTTTTTCGACTATGCCACGGGCATCATCAAACAAGCCGTGCGAGTTAAAAGCTGTTGCAGCAGTGCTAGCGATAAAAGCCGATTTGCGCTCTGCCTGAGGGATTTCATACCAGACCCGGCGCAGGGATTCGGCATCATGGCCCTGGTTCTTCAGCAAATCTTCATAAGCCAGTTCACGCAAACGTTGCGACAACGCCGGATGCAGGGCGCGGTGCTTGTCCAGTGTGCGTACCAGCTTCAATACTTCCTGCCACTTCTGTGCCTGCTGATTGGCTTTCAAGGCCCAACGCAAGACCTGAATGTGGCGTGTACCATTGGCATTCAGTTCACGCACTGCTTCCAGCGCCTTGCCAGGGTGATGCTGATCGACCAGCAATTCTGTCATACTCACCAAACGGGCAACCTTGTAAGTGCCATCCTGCTCAAGACCGGCAAACCATGAATCACGTCGCTCATACTGGCTCATGTGATGCGCCGCGCGCGCGCCGATCAGTGAAGCAACGCCAGCATTGTCTGGCAAATCAGTGGCACGCATGGCCGCTTTTTCGGCGTGACCAAAGCGGCCTTCAAACAAGGCCTTCAAGGCTTCGCGCAAGGCCTTGTTGCTGTCTTTTTCACGCTTGTTCTGGCGATACAAGGCAACTTTGCGTGGCATTTTTCTGGTTGTGACAATGGCACGTATGACCAGATAAATAACGATAAAAGTAAGCAGCAACAGGAACAGGAAGAAGTTCAGTGACAGGTCTATCCGGTAAGGCGGAAAGAACAGGACCACATTCCCAGGGTTATAACGTGCACCCACGGCAAGGCCAACAGCGAGCGCAAAAAGAATCAGAAGCCGGATAAAGATACGCATACTCTTATGGCTTCACTTTGTAGTTACGTACCGCATTCAGGCTCTCGCCCAATGTCGGCATTTCTATCGACAGATTGCTGCCCTGCACCTGGCGCAACAAGGCTTGTACAGTCTGCGTCTGCTTGGCACGAGTATCAAAATACTTGCCGATGGCATCCTGTGCGGCGATCATGTCGCTCCTGAAGATACTTTCATTTCTGGACAACAGTGCCAGCCTCGCATTCAACAGGCGCAGCTTCAGGTTTTCGCGGGCGAAATAAGATTGAGATGGTGTCAGCAACAATACATCCGGCGTCTCTACATTACGCACGCGTATTAACTGTTTGACCTCGTTCCACATTTCGCTGGAAAAACTCTGCCAGCCGTCTTGCAGGCGCATGCTCCAGGTAATTTCTTCAACATCATCAACAGTCTTCTTTTCTGCTTTTGCAGTGACTGAAGATTTGGGTAAAACGCGCAATGGCGCTTTTGGTGGTGTTGCTGATACCACTGATTTCTCATCCGACCATAATGGAATATGGTCAATCTGGGCAATCACACTATCCAGGCGCAGTGCGACGCCAGGCAAATCCAGGGCAGGTAAAGACTTCAGTCTCTCAATATCCTTGGCAATCGCACGGCGTATGGAAATAAATTGCGGCTTATCGGATTTGGCGAGGCGGCCATCGGCATTTTGCAGAGCAATCAACGCACCTTGCACATTACCTGCCAATTGCAATTGCTGGCTAGCCGTCGCCAATACCTGCTCAATCTCGGCCAGTGCCCAGTCATCGCGATTCTTGGACAAGTCTTGATACAACTGTTCAAGGGCCAGTTGCTGGCTTTGCGCTTCAGACTGTTTGCCTTCCAGCAGAATGACCTTGGACTGGATTTCCTTGGCAGTCTCTTGCACATTGCGTGCCAACACTTTGGTTTCACTGCTATTGGTATCGGCAGTTTGCAGTCTCTTGGCGACTTCTTCACGCAAACCACTGATCTGATTTTGCGATGACCACCAGTTAGCTGCCAGTAAAACTGCGAGCACACCGGATACCAGATAAGCCGGACTGGCCCAGCCTGGTTCCCTGGCAGCTTCTGCAGGTAAAGTTGGGGCGGGCTGTCGTGCCTGGGCATCGACAGGATTTGCCGTCACGACGGCGTCGGGATTTGATTGCTGTTCACTCATAGACGAGATTGTAACGCGACAAGCAGTTGTTCGTCGCCAGAAGCTGTTAAGGTTATGTGCAGAAACCCCAGAGATTGTGCGGTTTCTTCGATACGGCTGTGTGGTACCAGCAAATGTTGTCGTTGCATTTTTGCCACGCCACTATTTAATTTCAAGGCCTCTACATAGTCACACAAATTGCGCAAAGCCTCGGAACTGGTGATGACCCAGTCATTATCACTTCCAAGCAATTGTGTTAAATGCTTTTCTTTTTCATTATTCAGTATTGGTTTGACCCTGCGATAGGCAGCTACCTGCACCACTTCTACACCATGCGCACGCAAGGCGTCGGCCAATAATTCCCGGCCTGACTCACCGCGGATGATCAATACTTTCTGGCCGCGCAGCGCATCAAGATCCAACTCGGCAAGCAGAGTTTCAGAATCTGTCTTCAATTGATTACGTGGGCGCAAAATGGTCGCGGTCTGGTCGTTCACGCCATATTCGGCCAGTTTTGCCCGGCTACCCTCTCCCATGACAGCAAAAGTCAGCTTCTCTGGCAAGTTCTTCAAATGCCGGAAAAAAGCCTCTATCGCATTCGGGCTGACAAAGGCGATCAGGGCATAGTCTTGCAACTGCCCTAATTGTGCAATCAAGGCAGTATTGTCTTCCAGTGCTGCTATCTCCAGCAAAGGAAAATGCTCAACCTCTCGCCCCATGGCTATTACCTGCCGGGCAAAATCCTGAGCCTGTGCAAGTGGGCGCGTCAGTATGACCTTGTGATTCTGCATGCCTTGGCTATATCACTCAGTAATCTCAGCTTTGCACACTGCCAATATGGCTTCTGCATCTTGCGCGGATAGCGCTTGTGCCAGCTTCAGGCCCAGTGCATGCGGCTGATCAGCGGCACCAGCAGCTTCTGCCCTGGCGATGCGGGTACCGTCCGGCGTGGCAACCATGGCTCGAATCTGCATCTGGCCCTGGCTGACTGTCGCAAAAGCTGCCAGCGGTATTTGGCAACTACCGCCAAAAGCCTTTGACACTGTGCGCTCCGCCGTCACTGCCTGTGCAGTCTCGGTATGATTCAATGCAGCCAGCATGGCTTGCAGTTCTGGCCGGTTATCCGGTATTTCTATTGCCATCGCACCCTGCCCTGCTGCCGGCAAGCTTTCTTCGGGATCCAGGCAGGCGCGTATGCGCTCAGGTACACCAAGACGTTTGAGACCAGCTGCAGCCAGGATGATGGCAGCGTATTCGCCATTATCAAGTTTACGCAAGCGGGTATCCAGATTACCGCGCAGCGGGCGTATCACCAGATGCGGGTAACGTGTGGAAATCAGGGCCTGACGGCGCAAGCTGCTGGTACCGACGACGGCACCGGCAGGCAAGCTATCCAGACCAGCATAGTCATTCGAAACAAAGGCATCGCGTGGATCTTCACGTTCCAGTATGGCCGCCAAGGTAAAGCCCTCGGGCAAATCCATGGGTACATCCTTGAGAGAATGCACAGCCAGGTCAGCGCGGCCTTCTGCCATGGCGACTTCCAGCTCCTTGACGAACAGGCCTTTGCCACCCACTTTGGACAGCGCGCGGTCAAGTATCTGGTCACCACGGGTCGTCATGCCCAAAATTTCTATCTGCCAATCAGGGTACAGTGCAGCCAGACGATCACGCACATGTTCGGCCTGCCACATCGCCAAACGGCTTTCGCGTGAGGCAATAATCAATTTTTTAGAACTTGAAGATGTCAAAATAAGGCTACTTTCAACTGTAAAAGCTGGATACAAAAACCAGGCACGATTTTATCATTGCAGGAAATGACTTTATAAGTAATTCAGATGACAAGATGATAGTTTTGCGTGAATTAAATTAAATGCAGCGGCAGAATGGAGATAGAAGCACATCAAATCTGGTCAAACTTGACATAGTCAGCCTGAAAACGGCATCATAGCCCTAGAACACGCCTTGATATACGTCATGCCGCTCATGATTCAGCGGCTTTTTTACGTATACTAGCTATTTTTCACCGCATCACCCAACTGGATTTAGCATGCTCCCTGGTACCGAAGATAAAAAACACCTGATACTGACGGGCGACCGCCCTACCGGCCCCCTGCACCTTGGCCATTTTGTAGGCAGCCTGCGCAACCGCGTCAAATTCCAGAACCAGTATGAACAGTACATCATGCTGGCTGATGCCCAGGCCCTGACCGACAATATGGAAAACCCGGCCAAAGTCCATGACAATGTCATGGAAGTGGCGCTGGATTACCTGGCTGTTGGTATCGACCCGGCCAAATCAACTATCCTGATCCAGTCACAAATTCCTGAACTGACGGAATTAACTTTCTACTACCTCAATCTGGTCACGGTAGCGCGTCTGGAACGTAATCCAACAATTAAGCAAGAGATCACCCTGCGCAACTTTGAGCGCGACATCCCTGCCGGCTTTCTGACTTACCCTGTCAGCCAGGCAGCAGATATTAGCGCCTTCAAGGCGAGCCTGGTACCGGTCGGCGAAGACCAGATACCGATGATAGAACAGACCAATGAAATCGTCCGTCGTTTCAACCGTCTGGCAAATAAAGAGATATTGGTGGAATGCCAGGCGCTGGTGCCTGAAATTGGCCGCCTGCCTGGTGTCGATGGCAAGGCCAAGATGAGCAAGTCACTGGGCAATGTCATCAATCTTGGCTTCACACCTGCAGAAATCAAGGCAGCGGTACGTAATGTCTACACTGATCCATTGCATCTGCGCGTGGCTGACCCTGGCCATCTGGAAGGCAATGTCGCCTTTATCTACCTCGATGCCTTCGATGAAGACAAAGCCGGTCTGCAAGAAATGAAAGACCATTATGTCCGTGGTGGCCTCGGTGACAGCATCGTCAAAGCACGCCTGGAAGGTATCTTGCAGGATTTGTTGAAACCAATACGTGAACGCCGTGAAGAATTTGCCAAAGACCGTGGTCAGGTTTTGCAAATACTGAAAGAAGGTACACGCAAGGCTCGTGAAATCGCTGCACAAACGACTGATGAAGTCAGGGCAGCAATCGGCTTGAAACACTTCTGATTTCTGATCTATGGGGGGGCGATTCGCCCCCCGTCTCTCTCTGCTTCCTTTGGAAAACTCTATGAGCGTAGCTGATTTCCATCTGACACTCAGTTCCGCTCGCGCCCTGCATCTGGCCGCACAGGGCTTGTTAAATCCTTCGCCGCGCAAAGCTAACAAACAGGATGTACTGGCCTGCATACGCAATATGTCGGCACTGCAGATTGACACCATCAGCGTGGTTGCGCGCAGCCCTTATCTGGTGCTGTGGAGCCGCCTGGGCAATTATCCGCATGCATGGCTGCATGAATTGCTGGAAGAAGGTCATCTGTTTGAATACTGGTCGCATGAAGCCTGCTTCTTGCCTATAGAAGACTACGGCCTGTACCGGCATCAGATGGTGTCGCCACAAGGGATGGGCTGGAAATACAATCACAAGTGGCTCAAAGAAAATGCTGCGCAGGTAGAAACCGTGCGCCAGCATATTCATGCGAATGGTGCCAGCCGCTCGGCAGACTTTGAACGCACTGATGGCAAAAGCGGTGGCTGGTGGGAGTGGAAGCCGGAAAAACGTTCACTCGAAGTGCTGTTTACAACTGGCGAACTGATGGTCGCCAAGCGCCATAATTTCCAGCGTATTTATGATCTGAGGGAACGTGTTCATCCCAAATGGAATGACAAAAAACATCTGAAACCCATCCTGCATTGCGAGCGCGCACAGATATTGCAATCCGTCCGTGCACTTGGTATTTGCAAGGCAAACTGGATCAGTGATTATTTTCGCATGGGCAAACCAGATGTCAGTAACCAGACAGCACAGCTGGTCAAAGAAGGCTTATTGATACCTGTTACGGTTGACCAGCACGAGGCCCTATTTTATGTGCATCCCGATCGCAGAGATTTGCTGGAACAGGCAAGCGAGAACAAATTAAAAGCCACGGCGACCCGTATCCTTTCACCTTTTGACCCGGTAGTGTGGGACAGGAAGCGTGCGATAGACCTGTTTGATTTTGACTATAAACTTGAATGCTATACGCCAGCGCCAAAACGGCGTTATGGCTATTTCACCCTGCCGATCTTGCGCAAGGGTGCCCTGATTGGGCGCATGGACGCCAAAGCCCATCGCAAGGAAGGCATACTGGAAATCAAGGCCCTGCATCTGGAACCGGGCGTACGCGTTTCTCAAGCCCTGGCGACTGACTTGGCAAAGACCTTGCGCGAATTCGCCACATGGCACGAATGCCATGATCTGCAATTGACATGGTGTAGCTCAGCGGAGCTGACACCTTTATTAGAGGCACTGATTTAAATGTTTCCACGATACGCATTATTAATCAGCCTGCTGCTGGCCAGCTCCATGGCAATGGCTGGTGAAGCTCCTGAAAAAGTCAGCTTCCCCAGCCTGGACTTGCAAGATGGCCAGGCTGTCCAGCTTGATGCCTTCTGGTTCCATGCCAACGGCAATGCAGGCAGTGCACCAACTGTTATTGCCCTGCATGGTTGCGGTGGCTTGTACAGCACCCGCAAGGGACATGAACAGGAACTGAATGCCAGGCATCATAATATGGCCAGACTATTGCAGGAAAATGGCTACAACGTGCTGATGCCTGACAGTTTTCGCCCGCGCGGTACAAATAGCATTTGCAGCAGCGCCTACAAAAACCGCGATATCAGCACCAACAACCGCCGCCTGGATGTGCAAGCCGCCTTGCAATGGGTGGGCAAGCAAGCTACTGTTGATGTAAAAAACATAGCCCTTCTCGGCTGGTCAAATGGTGGTTCTACCACGCTGAATTCCCTGAATACTGCCCATAAAGCGGCAGGCAAAGATGATTTTTATCCCAAGGCAGCCGTGGCGTTTTACCCAGGTTGCCAGGGTTACCTGAAAGCACGTCCTGCCTATCGGCTGGCGTCACCTTTGTTGATACTGATAGGGGCAGAAGATGACTGGACACCTGCGGCCCCTTGTGTGAGCTTTGAAAAAATGCTCGCGCCTTCGCCTGTCAAGGTCAGCGTCTTTGCCGATAGTTATCATGATTTTGATGCACCAGACCTGCCAGTGCGCAAACGCATGGATGTGCCGAATGGCGTACATCCCGGACAAGGTGTGACGACAGGCAGCAACCCGGCAGCCAAAGAACTTGCCTACAAAGAAATGCTATTGTTTCTCAAACAGCACTTGGGTACGCAATAAGTATACAAGTAGGAATGCAATAGGGTGCGCAAAAGGTGTGCAATGATTGCTGAATAATTCATCAAATAGCTTGTTTGAAATCAAAGCTGGTGCAACAATCAACAAGCATACTGGTTTCAAGCTCAACGATGAAAGGCACAGGATATGTACTCCAGAATCTTGTTACCCACTGACGGCTCTGAATTGTCACATGCCTGCGTTGCGGCGGGACTGGAATTTGCCCAACAATTACAGGCAGAAGTGGTTGCTGTTTTTGTTGCGGGCAATTATCAATATCCGCTGTATGTAGATATACTCCCGCCTAATGGACCGACCGAAGAAGAATATCAGGCCGCCATGCAGACCCTGGCAGAAAGTTATCTGCAACCGGTAAGAGATGTCGCCGCTGCCGCTGGTCTGGCTTATCAGGAGGTCATACAATTCAACGATTCCACAGCCAAGGAAATCGTCCACACTGCACAAGAATATGCCTGCGACCTGATCTTCATGGGTTCACATGGCCGCAGCGGTCTGGGCCAATTCATACTCGGCAGTGTCACCACCAAAGTCTTGTCATTGTGTCTGATACCTGTGCTGGTACATCGTATCAAGCATCACTGAAGACGATCAACGAGCCCGCGCCAGCAAGGGCTTGCAGTACAATAGCGTTTCACCTTGCGCAGGCACAACACCTGACAAGCTTCAACATGACTAACGCCTTGTACAACAACGATGACCCGTATCCTGATTGCTGACGACCACACCATCATGCGTGAAGGACTGAAACGCATACTTGATGGCATAGAAGACATACAGGTAGTTGCCGAGGCAGTAGATGGTTTCGATACCCTGGAAAAAGTACGCACTAGCGAATTTGATGTCTTGCTGATGGACTTGTCCATGCCTGGCCGTAGCGGCGTTGATCTGATACGGCAGATCAAGGATGAATTCCCCAAACTGCCCATACTGATATTGACCATGCATGAAGAAGAACAGTATGCGGTGCGCGCCATACGCGCTGGTGCACGCGGTTATCTGACCAAGGAAAGCGCAGGTACACAACTGGTCACCGCCTTGCGCAAAGTTGCGTCTGGCCGCCCGTATATCAGCATAGAAGTGGCAGAGCAACTGGCCATGAGCGCCATGCCTGCGGACGACAGCCAGCCACACACCAGCCTGTCTGACCGTGAATTTGAGGTATTCACCCACCTGGTCAAAGGCAAGTCGATTACCGAAATTGGCGAACTCCTGCATCTGAGCGTGAAGACTGTCAGCACGCACAAGACCCGTATCATGCAAAAGATGAACATGAGTAATTTGTCCGACCTCGTGCAGTACGCCGTTGCCCACCATCTCTTGCAGCCACAGGCGTAAGCAGCCTCTCCTCAGCCTTCTACCGCAGTACATCGAACTACCTCTGATACAGCGCAGCCATCCTTAGCGGGATGGCTGCGCTGTATCACGTCATGCAAATTGCCCTCTAGGAATATTCCTACCCCGGCAGCGCCAAATCTGACAGTTCAAATCAGCATCTCCTGATTTAAATCAAAGTCCATGCTAACGATAATAGAGTCTGAGCAAACAAGCACAGCAAGTAACAGCATGAACCTGTTCATCCTTGAAGATTCAGTCCTGATTCAGAACCGTTTGATACGGTTCGTGGAAGAAGTACCCGGCATGCATGTACTCGGCGTAGCAAGCGATATGAGCAGCGCCTATCAGGCCCTGCTGGGCAATGATGCCGACGCCTTGATACTCGATATACAACTCGCTGATGGCAATGGTTTACAGTTTTTAAAGAACATCAAGCAAAGCAGGCCAGGGATCAAAGTCGTGGTACTGACAAATCACGCAACCGAAAACAACCGCCTGCATGCCATGCGGGCTGGTGCCGATGGTTTCCTCGATAAATCGACGGACTTTGGCCTGCTACAAGATTATCTGCTGCGCTGGCAGCAACCGGATTCAAATCATCAAATCAATTAATCAATGTCCTTACCTTACAAGGGAAATATCATGACTACAGCAGCCTTCAACACAAGCGCAAACAGCCTGCCTTCCGCTGCCAGCAAAACTGCCTTTCCAGCCATCGCCAATGAGGCTGGCTGGCGCTGTCATGGCAATCTCTGGTCGAATCTACGCGAAGTCTGTGAACTCTTGCGCATCCCTACTCCAGCCGCGTCAGCAGATGAAGAAGTATTGTTCCAGCATGTACGCTTCAAGGCTGGTCAGAGAATCCATACCATAGGCCAGGATTTTGACACCCTGTACATCGTCAATTCAGGTTTTCTGAAAACTGTACTGCTTGATGAATACGGCAATGAACAAGTCCTGAGCTTTCCCATGAAAGGCGATTTGCTGGGCATAGATGGCATACATAACCAGCATCATGCATCTGAAGCTGTTGCACTCTCGGATTGCGACATCATCCTGCTGCCTTATAAAACTTTCTCTGCATTGGGCCGCATTTATGCAGAACTCGAGCAAGCCATGTTCAGCGTCATGAGCCGCGAACTGGTACGTGAACAGATCATGATAGGCATGCTCAGCGCTCTGAGTGCAGAAGCCAAGGTTGCCCGCTTCCTGACGACACTCGGTGAACGTTTCAGCCAACTGGGTTATTCTGGCAAAACCTTCAATCTGCGCATGACCCGTCATGAGATAGGCAGCTACCTGGGCCTGACACTGGAAACCGTCAGCCGCACCCTGTCGGCCTTCAATGAAATGGGCCTGATCAGTGTCGATCAGCGCCAGATCGCCCTGAATGATGTAACTGCGCTGAAAACCCTGCGCCGTCTGCCACCTGCCAAGGCACGCATCAAGGTCAGCGAGAAAGTCTCGGCTTTAGTTGGCAAGAATTTATTGCCGCAATGGGGCAAAGAAGTTGCTGTTGCCTTAAACTAGTGTAAGCTTTAACAAGTAGCTTCATCTTTTTGCCATGTTTGCCATGGCAAAAAGATGGCTGAACTTGTATTTGTTTTCTTTCCCGGATTTCACATCAAGGAGTAAAACATGCCATACAAAACCATCTTGGTTCATGTCGATGAATCTGAACGTTCCAACTTCCGTGTCCGTGTTGCAGCAGAAATTGCCAGGGCTGACGAAGCCCATCTGACAGGAACCGCCGTCACCGGTGTCTCCCGCTTTATCTATCAGGATGGCAATATCAGTGCCAATGATCCCAATCTGAGCATACACCTCAGTTATTTGCGCGAACGCGCAGAAAAAGCTGTTGCCAACTTTAGCCAGCAGGCCCAGGCTTTAGGCGTCAATTCTTATGAAAGCGTGATCGCCAATGATGAAGCCGGTGGTGGCGTTGGCCTGCAAGCCAGGTATAGCGACCTGGTGGTCATAGGCCAGACCAACCGTGATGAACCCTCACCTTCGGTTTTGCCCGATTTTCCTGAATACCTGATCATGAATTCAGGGCGCCCTATCCTGATCATCCCCTATGTTGGCGATGTCACGACAGTTGCAAAACGCCCCTTGATTGCATGGGATGCCAGCCGCGAATCCACCCGTGCCATCACCGATGCAATTCCATTGCTGCGCCGCGCAGAGCTGGTGCATGTGGCGATTTTCAATCCCAAAGCCGTACCCGACAGCCATGGTGAACAACCAGGTGCCGATATTGCCCTGTACCTGGCAAGACATGGCATCAAGGTAGAAGTTGGCGTGCATAAAACTTCGACTGACATAGGCAATGCACTGCTGTCACTGTCACACGATCAGGACAACGATTTGCTGGTCATGGGCGGTTATGGTCATTCGCGCTTCCGTGAAATGATCATGGGCGGCGTCACCAGAACCATCTTGCAAAGCATGACGCTGCCAGTGCTGATGTCGCATTAAGCAGCTCATCAGCATCTGAGACCTGGCAAATGACACTCCTTGCAAAAGGAGTGTCATTTTCTTTTTTGTAGCAAGTCGCCCAAGCTTTAACCGGGCATTTACGAATTAGAATACTGGTCTACATTAAATAAAACTAAACCACATGGCACATGATAACCCTGGCATGGTAAAAGCACGATGGACAGCAGGTTTGCTGGCCCTGCTATCAATCGTTTTATGGTTGAACCACGCAACCCTGTCCACCATACAGATGCCAGCACCTCTGCCGGTACATACCGTGCTGGAAACCATCACCATCGTGATTTTCACATCGGTATTCATCGTATGCTGGAATGCCTTTGGCGGCGCCAGGAAAAAGAGCAGTGTCATTCTCGCCGTAGCGTTTTTGTGTACTGCCATTCTCGGTTTCATGCATGCGATCAGCTTTCAGGGCATGCCCGGCTTTCCTGATGCGGCAGACATGCATAAATCCCTGCTGTTCTGGCTGCTGTCACGCTCATTCATCGCCACCACGCTGCTGGGCCTGGCATTAGCACCTGAGGATTCAGAAGTCAGCCCGACCCAGGCTTATTTCGTCCTGATTGCAGGATTGATAGCCACAGCCGGGTGGATGATGATGGTGTTCGCACTACCACATCTGCTGCCGCTAACCTATATCCAGGGTGAAGGGCAAACTTCTTTCAAAATAGCGTGTGAAGCAGGTCTGATCGCCATCAATCTGTTCACCGCCTATCAATTGAACAAACCGGGCAAGGCCATTTCAGCAGGGTCTGCTGGACCTGGCAAGCAAGGTGAGCGCCTGCAAATAGAACGTGCGCCCCTGTTTCTTGCGGCCACCCTGCTGGCCATTTCAGAGGGGTATTTTGCTATCTATGCGGACGGCAATGATGTCTTCGTCGCCATCGGCCATGTGTTTCAGTTGCTGGCTGCCATTGCCATTTATCGCGGCATGGTCTCGGTGAACATCCATACCCCGTATGCCAGTCTGGCAGAAACCAGCCAGAACCTGGCCCGCTCTGCAGCCGAGCTCAGCATGGAGCGTGAGCGCCTGAGCCGCATGATAGATACTGCCATAGATGGCATTATCACCATCAACGAGTCACAATCCATCATCCTCGTCAATCCCGCTGCTGCTGCCACTTTTGGTTACGAAGTCGATGATCTGATGGGGGCTTCACTTGATCTTGTCTTACCAGAGCGCCATCGCAAAGTACATGGCAAACATGTGCAGCAGTTTGGCGAAACTGGTGAAACCCGCAGGAAGATGGGCGGTAATTTTGAAGATTTTTATGTCACCGGCGTCAAAGCCAATGGCGATGAGTTTCCCATTGAAGCTTCCATTTCCAGTCAGATAGAAAACGGCAAACGTTTTTATACCGTTATCTTCCGCGACATCACTGAGCGCAAGGTCGCCAAAGAAAAAATGGCGCTTTATCACGATGAATTGACACAGTTATCAGCAGCACTGCAAAGCATACGTGAAGAAGAACGTAAACATATTGCCCGTGAACTGCACGATGACCTGGGTCAGTTACTGGCCGCGCTGCGCATGGATTTATCACTACTGCAACGAGACAGTGTCTTGACAGGCAAGACTCAGCAAACCATCAACAGCATGGATCAGTTATTGCTGACTTCAATTACCACGCTGAGACGCATCGCCACCGACCTTAGGCCACGTGCGCTGGATGAAGGAGGACTTTATTTTGCCTTGCAGACTTTGCAAAAAGATTTTTCCCAGCGCCATGGCATAGCCTGTGACTTGCAGGCAAACGAAGAACAACTGGCACTTGACGATACCCGCAGCACTGCGATCTTCCGTATCGTCCAGGAATCACTGACCAATGTAGTCAGGCATGCAGATGCCACAGAGGTGCAAATTTCTTTCGAGCGCACCCCTGACACGTTGAGCTTCAGCATTACCGACAATGGCAAAGGTATAGAAGCAGATGAGATGCGCAAATCACGTTCTTTTGGCTTGGTTGGCATGCGTGAGCGCGTCAAAGCCATGCATGGCGAATTCCTGGTTGATAGCCAGCCCGGGGAAGGAACCGAGCTGAAGATTAATTTACCATTAAGCTAAAGGAATAATTCATATAAATAAGCCATGTAAATAAGCCATGCCAATGAATTATGCAAATAAATTAAGCAAATTGAAGAAGCGTGCAGACTTGGCAAATCCAGTATAAGCTTACGGAAAATCGTATCGCTGCAGGAGCATTTCAATGTCAGTTTCAGCACTCAATAGCGGCCTTTCAGGACTCCAGGCTTACGCTCGTGCGCTCGACAGTTCAGGGCACAATGTAGCGAATGCGAGTACGGCAGGCTTTGTTCCGCAACAAGTCAGCTTTCAAGAGCAGCCTGCTGGTGGTGTGATTGCCAATATCAGCAAAGAAGGCAGCAGCCTTGCTGCACAAGAGCAGAGCGGCACTGACCTGAGCAGTGAAATTGTGCAATCGATACAATTCAAGGCAGGCTTTGACCTGTCTGCGAAAATTATCAAAACGCAAGATGAGATACTCGGCACGCTGATCGACATCAAAGCCTGAGCAGGACCTGCCAGCTAAGCCGCTGGTACCAGACACAGGATGGATGGCATATCCTTCATATCAAAATACCAAAGCCCAAATCCTCCTATTCCCAACAGAATTGCTGCACCCAGGTAGCGCAAGCCACGCATGATAGTTTTATTTTGCGCCTGTTGCATAACTGCCTGGGTCAGCAATAAATGTGGCAAGGCAAACAGGCCAAACACCAGCATCAGCACAGCACCAGACCATGCATCACCGGACAATAAGGCGAATGGTGCAACACCGTACAAAAGACCGCAAGGCAGACATCCCCAACCCATGCCCACCAAAAATGGATGTCGCGCCACCTGGCGCAATGATGGCAGTCTGCCAGTCAATTTCGCATGTAACTCTGCCAGCAGGTTTTGCACAATAGCCAGGCGTGGCAGCAATCCCAATACACGCAAACCAAGTAATATCAACATCAGGTTACCAATGACAAACATGATTTGCTGCACTGGCAGGTAAGGTTTGAACAATATGCCGGCGGCACCAAGGCCGCCGAGTACAGTACCGGCAATCATGTAAGTAAAAATGCGCCCGCCCTGCAGCATGATCTGATACTGCACGCTGGCAGGCAAACCAAATGAAGTCTGCCTGATTTCCGCCTGCTCTGCCAGGCCAATAGGAATAATTTTGCCAGCAGTTCCGTAAGCGCCTTTTCCAGATTTCGTCAGCAGCGCGGAAATACCACCGCACATGCCAGCACAGTGCACCCCGCCTATGGCACCAGCTGTCATTGCAGCAAAGACCAAAGGAAGGGTCAGCATCTCAGATCAGTTTGGAATATCTGGCGCCTGATTGCTGCGACAGATAGCGGTCAAAAACCATCGCCAGTGCGCGCACGAACAAGCGGCCCTTGGGCGGAATACTGATACTACTGTCATTGACCAACACTATGCCTTCTTGTGCATAGTCTTGCAGCCTTTGCAGTTCATCAGCAAAATAGTCAGGGAAAGAAATACCATATTGCATTTCAAGGTATTTGAAATTCAGGGTATTGCTGCACATCAGGCTCATGATGACCTGGCGACGCAAGATATCATCGACGTCCAGGTGATAACCTTTTTCTACAGGTAATCTGCCTTGGTCCAGACTGGCATAGTATTCATCCAGAGTGCGCAGATTCTGACCATAAGATGCCCCGACCTTGCCTATTGCCGACAAACCCAGGGCGATGAGATCGCAATCTGCCCGCGTCGTGTAGCCTTGGAAGTTCCGGTGCAGGCTACCATCCAGAGTCGCCTGTGCCAGACTGTCGTCCGGTTTGGCAAAGTGATCGAGGCCAATATACACATAACCCTCAGCCAGCAAGCGCCGTATCGACATCAGGAAAATTTGCAGGCGCTGCTCCGCAGACGGCAGATCTGCTTCGGCGATCCGGCGCTGAGGTTTAAAGCGTGTCGGCAGGTGTGCATAGTTGTAAAGCGCAATGCGGGCAGGCGACAGTGCGATGACTTGGTCCAGTGTCTCGGAAAAACTTTCCAGATTCTGTTTCGGCAGACCATAGATCAAATCAAAATTGATAGACTGAAAACCGCAGGCCCGGCTATCTGCCACCGTAGCAGCCACCATTTCGTAAGGCTGTATGCGGTGCACTGCCTTTTGTACTTCCTCATTGAAATCCTGTACACCGAGACTGGTCCGGTTAAAGCCCAGTTCTGCCAGTATTTGCAGGGTTTCGGTAGTAACGGTACGTGGATCTATCTCTATAGAGATTTCGGCATCATCAGTGAAGTCAAAATGCTCGTGCAGCAGGCTCATCAGCTGGCGCAATTCGGCATGGCTGAGAAAGGTCGGCGTACCACCACCAAGATGCAACTGGCTCAGGATTTCACGCGCATGCAAATGGGCAGTCACCAGCTTCAATTCCTTGGTCAGGTATTCCAGATACTTGGCCGAACGCCCGTGGTCTTTGGTGATGACTTTATTGCAGGCGCAGTAATAACACAGCGAGGCGCAGAACGGGATGTGTATGTATAGCGATAATGGTGGTTTGCTCAGCAAATGGCTGCGTTCTTCCAGATAGCGTATGTAAGACTCTGCCGTGAAAGTTTCTGCAAACCTGTCTGCCGTGGGGTAAGACGTGTATCTGGGCCCCAGGCTGTCGAAACGGCGTATCAGTGCTTCTGGAATTTCTATTGCTGGAAATACAGCCGCTTCGTTCATTATCATGATGGGTCTCAATGTGCTTTTTGCACTAGCAAGGCCGTCAGACCACTAGACAGAATTCCCAGTAACCAGAAGGCGAAAAAGCCTATGGTATAAACACCTGTTTCATGCATTTGCAGGCGCCTGTCCAGCACAATCAATTCCATGGGATCAACCAGGCTAAAGAACAAGCCCGTTGCCGCACAGGCCATCAAAAAAGCTGGCCACAAAACGATCATCAACATAGAACGCAATTGTGGTTTACGTGATGTGATAGTGCTATTTTCCAAATCCTGTCCCCTTCTAGTGATAGTCCAGCCTCAGGTCAACAAATTTCAGGGATTGAACTCATTTTGCCGCATTCAGCTGCACTGGTTTTTGTCCTGGATCAAACCAGTCACCGGTCAGGCGCCAGTCTGTGGTCTCCAGTTTGATATGAAACAGTTTTACAGCTTGTTCTCCGGCATTTGGCATCAGTTTGAGGTCGCCTTCATATTGACCAGCGGCCGTACGCTTCATCGGTAAGCGACGTATGAGCTCACTGACTGAATTGCCGCCAGCTGCGGCATTGGCCAGGCTCAATTGTATGGTCTCGGGTAAATTACCCTTTCCACTGACTTGCAGAACGATCTTGCCTTTGGCAAAGTCGGCATTGATGTAGGCATTCAGTTGCAACTCCCTGGCCTTGGCGTCGCGCTGTATATCCTTGTTGATCATCAGGCCCTGTTTGTAATAATCTTCGGCCACGACCTTGTCGGCACCATGCATGGCAATGTAGCCGGTATACAGACTGGCACAAACCACAAAGGCCGGACCGCCAGCCACCAGCAGTAACCAGGGTTCTTTGTACCAGGTATCGCGCCTGGATTTTGGGGGCATCAGACTGGCTTCCATTTTCTTCTCCTAACGTGGAACAGTGAACACGGCTTTTTCAATCACCGTTACTTCTGGTGTTTCAATATCCTTGACGACAAAACGTATGCGGTTAGAACCGCTTGCCAATACATTGGCTGGCACCCTGACCCTGACCGGAAACGCTTTTGTGCTCGCAGAGCCAACTTCCAGATTCGCAGGGTTGACGATAACCGCACCTGCGGCGCCTTCTACTGCCACACTGTAATGTCGCGCCGATTCCTGGGTGTTCATGACTTGCAGACGATAGACATTTTCAATTGCGCCCGCTTCAGTTATTTTAGGCATGCCACGGTCTTTGATGACATCGACTTTCAAGGGGGTATGCATGGCCAGAGAAACTGCCGCCACCAAAATGATACAGCCCAGCAAGCCACCATAAATCAGGGTACGCATGCGGAATACGCGCTTCCACATGGCTTTGTCATCCAGCTTTCTGGTCAGGGCATGTTCAGTGGTATAGCGTATCAAACCACGCTCATAGCCCATCTTGTCCATGACCTGATCGCAGCCATCAATGCAGGCACCGCAGGCAATACATTCATATTGCAGGCCCTGGCGGATATCAATGCCGGTCGGGCACACCTGCACACAGATGCCGCAATCCACACAATCCCCCATACCCTGAGATTTGTGGTCAATCTTCTTATTCCTTGAACCACGTGGATCTCCACGTGCGGTATCGTAAGTAACAATCAAGGTGTCTTTATCAAACATGGCACTCTGGAAGCGCGCATAAGGACACATGTATTTGCAGACTTGCTCACGCATCCAGCCTGCATTGCCATACGTGGCAAAACCATAGAACAGAAACCAGAAAGTCTCCCATGGACCCAGCGTAAAACTACCCACCTCTATCGCCAGCTCACGTATGGGAGTGAAATAACCGACAAAGGTAAAACCGGTCCACAATGCCAGCACTATCCAGATGAAATGCTTGATGAACTTGAGCGAGAATTTACGCGCTGTCATAGGTAAAGCATCGAGCTTCATTCTTGCGTTGCGCTCACCTTCTATCTTGTGTTCTATCCACAGGAAAATTTCGGTATATACGGTTTGTGGGCAGGCATAACCGCAAAATACCCTGCCGGCAATGGCAGTAAACAAGAACAGGCTCAAGGCTGAAATGACCAGCAATACCGCCAGATAAATAAAATCCTGGGGCCACAAAACCAGGCCAAAAATATAAAATTTACGGGCAACCAGGTCAAATAAAACTGCCTGCCTGTCATTCCAGTTC
Source organism: Undibacterium sp. TC4M20W (assembly GCF_049340245.1). Taxonomy (NCBI): domain Bacteria; kingdom Pseudomonadati; phylum Pseudomonadota; class Betaproteobacteria; order Burkholderiales; family Oxalobacteraceae; genus Undibacterium; species Undibacterium sp. TC4M20W. Next base: position 14,460 of record NZ_JBMPPI010000024.1, on the reverse strand, counting down.
AGCCAGGCTGTGCCATAAAACAAAGCCTGGGTAAATAACACCAGCACCCAGCGCCACGAAGAAAACCAGCCAGTTTGTGAACGCGGATAAATTTTCCGGCGCTCTTCAAAAAGCGCCAGTTCAGCTTCTTCTATAGGCACCGGGATTATGGGTATGTGCTTCATCTTGATTCTGTTTTTCTTAGTAAGACAAAATGACAGTGCCAATCAGTACAGGCGGAGCGTGCTGGATAATCATTTTCTCTCCCTGTTCATAATTGGCACATTCATGGTTTTCAAGCAGTTAATAAGCTAATTATTTAGCTGACTATTTAGCTAATGCGGCTTCAGCAGCACTGGCGGCAATTTGCTTGACGGCGCTGACATCCGCATCGCTTACCTGCGCAGTCGCAGAATTATTGGATAAGCTCCAGACATAGGCTGCCAGCAAATGTATCTTGCCTTCGGTCAAAATTGCCTTGTGAGCTGGCATCTGGTTATTGCGGCCTTTGTTGATGGTTTCCATGACGTTTTCAATACCACCGCCATACAGCCAGACTTTGTCTGTCAGGTTTGGTGCACCCAGGGCCTGGTTGCCCTTGCCATCACCACCATGACAGGCAGCACAGGCGGCAAATTTGGATTTACCCAGGGCTGCCTTGATAGGGTCATGTGCAGAACTGGACAGGCTCAGCACATAGTTGGCGACATTTCTGACATCGTCATCGGTGCCCAGCGCTGCCCCCATGGGAGGCATCTGGCCATGGCGACCTTCACGTATCGTGGTCAGGATAGTTTGTGGATCACCACCATACAGCCAGTCAGTATCAGTCAGGTTGGGATAACCTTTGCCGCCCTGCGCATCAGAACCATGGCATTGCGCGCAAGTGTTCAGGAACAGGCGCTGACCAATTTCATGTGCTTGCGCATCTTTGGCCACCGCCTTGATGTCCATGGCCAGGTATTTATTGAAGATGGGGCCATATTGCGCTTCACCATCTCTCATTTCTTTTTCATACGCACCCTTTTGACTCCAGCCAAATGTGCCCTGCCATTTGCCAAAGCCCGGGTATACCACCAGATAACCCACGCTATACACCACGGTCAGATAAAACAACCACATCCACCATTTTGGCAGCGGATTGTTTTGCTCCATCAAGTCACCATCCCAGACATGGCCAGTGGTTTCTGCGGGCAGAGGCTTACCGTCGCTACCGACCTTAACCTTGACTTTGGATTGCGACCACAACAGTAAAACACAGGCCAGCATGGATAAGGCCGTGACGATGGCGATACCGGTACTCCACCATTCATTAAAAAAGTCTGCCATGGCTATTTCCCATTCTCATTATCAATTGGCAAGCGCGCCATTTTTTCAAATTTTTCTTTATTACCGGCACTGAAAGCCCAGTAAATAATGCCAAGAAATACGATGAGGCTGATGACCGTCACGACGCTGCTCAGTATTGTGAAATTCATTTTTTTCTCCCCAAAAGGCCAGCAGATAAAAAACTGGCTTTTTCTGCTATCAATTCTTGTTTTTGACCGCAGTGCCCAGCACTTGCAAATAAGCGATCACCGCATCAAGCTCAGTTTTGTTAGCCAGCTCGACAGGCCCTGCCTTGATTTGCTCATCGCTGTAGGGCACGCCCAGGGTCTTCATCGCCTTGAGCTTGGGCGTGATATCGTCAGGCACGAGCTGGGTCTTCGCCAGCCATGGATAGGCAGGCATATTCGACTCAACGACAACAGAGCGCGGGTCATTCAGATGATCTCTGTGCCAGGTATCGCTGTAACGCCCACCCACCCTTGCGAGATCAGGGCCGGTGCGCTTGCTACCCCACTGGAAAGGATGGTCATACACAGACTCACCCGCAACAGAATAATGGCCATAACGTTCAGTCTCGGCACGGAAGGGGCGTATCATTTGCGAGTGGCAGCCGTAGCACCCCTCTCTCAGATAAATATCACGGCCAGCCAGTTGCAGCGCCGAATACGGCAGCATGCCTTGCACTGGTTGCGTGGTCGATTTTTGAAAGAACAGAGGAACAATCTCAACCAAACCACCGACACTAATTGTCAGGATCACTAGCACTAGCAACAGACCGACATTGCGCTCAATCAGATCATGAGTAAAATTACGCATCAAATTTCTCCTATGATTCAAGCATGTGCTGCAGCAGCAGGCAAAGCCGGGATTGTGTTATTCACGGGTTTGGCAGCCATGATGGTTTTTGTGACGTTGTAGGCCATAACCAGCATGCCACTGAGATACAGAAGGCCGCCCAGCATGCGTATCACATAGTAGGGATAGGTCGCCTTGACACTCTCGACAAATGAGTAAGTCAGCGTGCCATCTTCATTGACTGCACGCCACATCAGACCTTGCATGACACCGGCTACCCACATCGAAGCGATGTACAACACAACGCCAATTGTCGCTACCCAGAAATGCACTTCTATGAGCCTCTTGCTATGCATTTGTGTCTGGCCAAACAGACGCGGGATCAGATAGTAAAGACTGCCGATCGTAATGAAACCCACCCAGCCCAAAGCACCGGAGTGCACGTGACCGACAGTCCAGTCTGTGTAGTGCGACAAGGCATTCACAGTCTTGATCGCCATCATCGGACCTTCAAAGGTTGACATACCGTAGAACGACAGAGACACGATCAGGAAACGCAAGATAGGATCAGAGCGCAACTTGCTCCAGGCACCAGACAAGGTCATGATGCCGTTGACCATGCCACCCCATGATGGAGCCAGCAGAATCAGTGAGAACACCATGCCTATGGATTGTGCCCAGTCAGGCAAGGCGGTGTAATGCAAATGATGCGGACCCGCCCACATGTAAGTGAAAATCAGAGCCCAGAAGTGGACGATGGACAAACGATAAGAATAAACCGGGCGCTCAATTTGTTTGGGGATGAAGTAATACATCATGCCCAGGAAACCAGCCGTCAGGAAAAAGCCGACCGCATTGTGACCATACCACCACTGCACCATCGCATCCTGCACACCGGCATAAGCAGAATATGACTTCATAAAGGACACGGGAATGGCCGCACTATTCACGATATGCAAAACTGCTACTGCGATGATGAAGGCACCATAAAACCAGTTGGCAACATAAATATGCTCAACCTTGCGTTTCATCAGTGTGCCAAAAAATACGATGGCATATGACACCCACACGACAGCGATGAGCAAGTCTATAGGCCATTCAAGTTCTGCATATTCTTTGCCTTGGGTAAAACCCAATGGCAAACTGATGACTGCTGCGACGATAACCAGTTGCCAGCCCCAGAAAGTGAATTCAGCCAGACCTTCTGCAAACAAGCGCACATTGGACGTGCGCTGGACGACATAGTAGGAAGTTGCAAACAAGGCGCAACCACCAAAGGCAAAGATCACGGCATTGGTATGCAAGGGGCGCAAACGGCCATAGCTGAGCCACGGTATCCCCCCAAGAAATTCTGGCCAGGCAAGCTGGGATGCAATCACCACGCCCACGAGCATGCCGATGACACCCCAAACCACTGCCATGACAGAAAATTGCCGTACAACCCGGTAGTTGTATGTGTTTTCTTTAGTTATTGTCATGATCTCACTCTGTTGTAAAAATACACCGCCAGAATAACAATCACCTTGCCCAGCTACATTGATGCACATCAAATGCAGCCAGTTTCAAATTCAATTGCCTGAGAAAGACAACATGACCAGGAATCAGCAAAACTAATTTTCAAAAAAAAAAAGACATCCCTGAGGATGTCTTTTTGAATTACGCAACTTAGTGCGTACTTAGTGCGTAATTAGCTGGATTACGGCGCGGCTAATACCGGTGCGGTTACTGCTGCTTTATTGACAGTCACTTTCGACTTTTGCTTCAACAATTCAATATAAGAATACAGATTTTGAGCAGACTGCATGCTTGTCAGTTGCTGCGCTTCTGAAGCACGACGCGCTGCATCCGGCGTACCAGCAGTTACCTTGCCTATACGGAAAATAACATAGCCAGCATTGCCCAGATGCGTGCCGACAAAAGCTGGCAACTTCTGGACATCAGCGCGCATCAGATCTACCAGGGCCACAGCAGGGATGTCCTGATTTTTCAAACGCGATACCACTTTGGCTTCGGCAAATCCAGCGGTAGAATCAGCCGTTTTCAGTGCTGCCAGCTTGGCTATACCTTCTTTTTCAGCCAGGGCTGCGGCTTCCGTCGCAGTGACCTGCGCCTGGATGACTGCTTTCACTTCTTCAAACGGACGTTTGGATGCAGGCTTGTATTCAACGATGCGGCCAGCAATCAAGGTATTTGGAGCAACCTCTACCGCCTCAGTGTTGTGTTTTTTCTTGACCACATCATCAGAGAAGATCGCCTTCAGGAATTTAGGATTATTGGTTTCTACTGTTGCAGGTACCCCAGGCTTGCTGTTACGCGTCAAGCCATTCACCGTCTGAATCTTCAACTTCAGCTTTTCTGCTGCAGGTTTGAGACTATCACCCTGCTCATACAAGACATTGCCAAAAGTCTCTGCCGCCTCTTTGTACGCCTTGGCTGCTTTTTGCTTTTTGATGTCTGCTGCAATTTGAGCCTTGACTTCATCCAGGGTTTTTACGCCAGCAGGCCTGATAGCAGTCAACGTGATGATGTGAAAACCATAGTCGGACTGCACCAGGTCACTGATTTCACCTTGCTTAAGCTTGAATACACTTTCATCAAACTGCGGCACCATCATGCCCTTGCCAAAGAAATCCAGGTCACCACCTTTTTCTTTAGAACCCGGATCCTCAGAATTTTCCTTTGCCAGCTTGGCGAAGTCTTCAGGCTTCTTGCGCAATTGTGCCAGTATGTCTGCAGCCTTGGCCTTTGCCTTGGCTTTGTCAGCATCACTACTGTCTTTGCCTGCAGTAATCAGGATATGGCTGGCACGACGCTGTTCTTCAGTCGTATAGGATTTCTCATTGGCCTTATAGTAAGCCTGGACATCCGCATCTGCTACTGTGATCTGCTCTGCCAGTGCGTCACTATTCAACACGACATATTCAGCATTGATTTGCTCGGGGATTTCAAACTGAGCCGCATTTTTTTCATAATAGGCCTTCAGCATTTCATCCGTCACTTTGACGCGCGCCGCAAAGTCTTCTGGCTTGAGCATCAACATCTGCACTTCGCGCTCTTGTTCATTAATGGCTGACAGACGCGCTGCAACTGTTTTTGGCACAAATGCCGCCGAAGCTACAGGCCCAATTACTTGCCGAATTTCCTCGCGCAACTTCAAACGCCTTTCATACTCATCCGTACTCAAACCTTGAGAAGCTGCATACCTGGCATATGCGGCACTATCAAAACGATTATCAGCTGTAACCACACCTGGAATTTGTGCAATCAAGCTTTGCAGGGAGACTTTGGAAACAGTGAGATCCTTTTGCGAAAAATCATAAGCAATAAGCTTGCGCTCAATCAGTTCATCCAGAACGCTTTGCCTTTGCTCAACGGTATTGAGCAATTTTGTATCAAAATCCGGGCCATACATCTGGCGCATGTTATCAAGCCGGTCACGCAATGCCTGATCAAACTCAGCTTGCAAGACTGGAACCTTACCAATTTTTGCAATACCTTCCTCTTTACTGAAGTAGGAGCGCAAAGCGTCAGGATTACCGAACAGAACAAATGACGGCAAGATAAGAACAGCTAGCAAAATTTGCATTAAGCGCTGATGGGTACGAATAAATTCAAACATGTTCAACCAATCACGTGGCTAAGTATCACAATAACAATTTGACGAATACAAAAAAAGGCGAACTTTCGTTCGCCTTCTCGATTTTCTGGCGGAGCGGACGGGGCTCGAACCCGCGACCCCCGGCGTGACAGGCCGGTATTCTAACCAACTGAACTACCACTCCTTTTGTTTCTTTTGTACTTCCTGGCACTACAGCTTGCTTGCTACTGGTGGGCGCTGAGAGGCTCGAACTCCCGACCTAAGCCTTGTAAGGGCTCCGCTCTACCAACTGAGCTAAGCGCCCCACGCATACAAACAAACTCCGCGACCCATGTCCTGAGCCACGAAAGTGCATTAGTTTACCGCATCTTTCAACGCTTTGCCAGGTTTAAATTTAGGAACCTTGGCAGATTTGATCTTGATAGGCTCGCCAGTCTTAGGATTACGACCTGCCCTGGCAGCACGTTTGGCAACGGAGAAGGTACCAAAACCAACCAGTGTTACCGTGCCATTTTTTTTCAATGTGGTTTTTACGGCACCGATCACAGCATCCAGCGCACGCGACGAAGCCGCTTTGGAAATATCCGCTGTTTTCGCAATATGATCGATCAACTCAGTCTTATTCACTTATAGCCCCCTCACAAAAATTTGAATTTCGCGATGATGTATTCGATTATTTTATTGGTCGTGCATCTATCACGGCAAGCAGGAAATCTGCATCCGGTATTAGAGCAAGCCGCAAAGCCTTATGTCAAGCGGTTTGCAAGCTTTAAGGCCAAGTTTGCTGATTTGTGATTTGCTTATTCGTTTTTTCCACCTTTCAAGCTGACAGCTACTGTGCAAAAAATCAGGTAGCTGCGCATTTTTGCTATATGGAAAAGCCACCCTCTTTTGCATCCTGAATTAGAATGTGACAAGCCCACATCAAAAAGCGAGGCATCATAAGATGTCTGTGACAGCCCGACGCACACAGCAAGACCATTCCTGATTCATCATTTGGTATGGCTTTAAGTTATAGGAAGCAGTACGGGATTAAGCACAAAGATGACAAGCTACCGTAAGCGGATCAACCGAAAGCAAATAAAGGCAGACACGGAAGACAATGAAGAATTTTGACGTAGCAATCGTAGGTAGTGGACTGGCTGGCTTATCTGTCGCCCTGCATCTGGCGCAAACACGCAAAGTCGCCATCATTTCCAAGCGTGAATTACTTGACGGTGCCAGCAACTGGGCACAAGGCGGCATCGCTGCCGTACTGGATTCCCATGACAGTCATGAACAACATATTTCAGACACTCTGATCGCAGGCGGCGGCCTGTGCGATGAAGGTGCCACCCGCTACATCATAGAACATGGCCGCGAAGCCATAGACTGGCTGATAGAACAAGGCGTTCCCTTCACCCGCGATGAAGAAGCAGAACTGGGCTTTCATCTGACACGCGAAGGCGGCCACAGCCAGCGCCGCATTATCCATGCGGCAGATGCCACCGGCCATGCAGTGCAAGTCACGCTGGAACAGAAAGTACGCAATCATCCCAACATCACGCTGTTTGAGCATCACTATGCAATCGATGTCATTACCTCGGCCAAGATCGGTGACACTTCGCCGACTCCACGCTGCCTGGGCCTGTATGTACAGGACGTAAAAACTGGCAAGGTCGATACGTTTGCAGCGCAACACACAGTGATGGCAACTGGTGGCGCTGGCAAAGTTTATCTGTACACCACCAATCCTGACACTGCTACTGGTGATGGTATCGCCATGGCCTGGCGAGCTGGCTGCCGCATCGGCAATATGGAATTCATACAGTTCCACCCTACCTGCCTGTATCACCCTTTTGCCAAATCATTTTTGATTACTGAAGCGGTACGTGGTGAAGGCGGTATCCTGAAGTTACCAGCCGAAGCTGGCGCCTCTGCCGGCAAGCGCTTCATGACCAATCATGATGAGCGCATGGAACTGGCACCACGCGACGTAGTCGCCCGTGCGATTGACTTTGAAATGAAAAAACGCGGCCTGGACTTTGTTGAACTTGATATCAGCCACCAGCCGCCAGAATTCTTGAAAGAACATTTCCCCACTATTTATGCGCGCTGTCTTGAGCTCGGCATAGACATCACCAAGCAAGCCATACCCGTGGTGCCGGCAGTACATTTCACTTGTGGCGGCATCGTGACAGATACTGATGGCCGCACTGATCTGCCTGGCCTGTATGCCGTTGGCGAAACGGCCTACACCGGCTTGCATGGTGCCAATCGTCTCGCCAGTAATTCGCTGCTGGAATGCCTGGTCGTAGGCCGCGCCACAGCCAAGCACATAGAAGCCCAGGAACGTGTCAGCGTCATTGCCCTGCCAGACTGGGATGAAAGCCGTGTTTCAGATGCAGATGAAGAAGTCGTCATCGCCAATAACTGGGATGAGTTGCGTCGCTTCATGTGGAATTATGTTGGCATAGTGCGCACCACCAAACGCCTGGAGCGCGCCAAGCACCGCATACGCCTGCTGAAGGAAGAGATAGACGAATACTATGCCAACTTCCGCATCTCGAATAATTTGCTGGAATTGCGCAACCTCGTGGAAGTCGCCTCACTGATCGTCAACAGCGCATTGTCACGCCGCGAAAGCCGTGGCCTGCATTTTAGCCGAGATTATCCAGACACTTTGCCAAAAGCCTTGCCTACCGTCTTGTCACCCAAGCGTAAAAAATAAGCACTGCTTGCCAGCATCGTTTGCGCTGCTGGCAGCTTGATTAGTTTATTCAAATTGCTCAGGAAGATGAGCAGCAAAAAGAATCGAATTTTCCATCTATTTTTGCATAGCCATTTGACAAATTAAATTATCACAGTGATACTGCCCAGCTTGCTTGCCGGGCAATATCATCAGCAATTTTTTTCCGGCGCAGCCTTACTGAAACCAGAAAAAAATTGGCATGATAAAACTCAGTCAGATACGCAAGACCTACAAGCAAGGCGGCAATGAAATACGAGCGCTTGATGGTATCGATTTACACATTGCCAGTGGTGAGTTCGTCGCCATCATGGGCCCCTCAGGTTCTGGCAAATCCACTCTATTGAATGTACTCGGCGCGCTTGACCGCCCCGACCATGGCCGCTATCTCCTTAACCAGGAAGAAATCAGCGCCATGAATGACGATGCGGCCTCAGATATACGCAATCGCAGCATAGGCTTTGTTTTCCAGTCATTTCATTTATTACCGCGTCTTAGCGTGCTGGAAAATGTACTGCTCCCGCAACGTTATAGCAATTCACCGGATGCGCAGGCCGAAACACGCGCCCGCCAGTTGCTCGAACGTATAGGCCTGGCACAACGCATCGATCACAAGCCAGGTGAATTGTCTGGTGGCCAGTTGCAACGCGCCGCCATCGCCCGCGCCCTGTTGAATCAGCCCGCCTTGCTGCTGGCCGATGAACCTACCGGCAACCTCGATTCCAAAAGTGCTGCCGATGTGCTTAGCTTGTTGGGTGAATTACATGCAGGTGGACAAACCCTGGTGCTGGTCACGCATGACCCTGCAGTTGCTGCCAGGGCGCAAAGAACCATACACCTGGCTGACGGCAAGGTCGCGGAGATAACAGCGTGAAACACAATTTGCGAAAACACCTGAGCTTATCAAAACTCGGCATCTGCGTACTCTCTGCATGTGCCAGCATACCTGCACTTGCGCCAGCCTCATCGTTAGCGCCAGTCAACACAGACAAAACCGCCACTCCTGCAAAGAGTCGCCCGGTATTATTGACTGGTGAAGTCATTGCAAAAGATTCTCAAGCCATCCTGGTGCCGCCATCCAATTCTTCACCAGTAGTCTTACGCAATTTCGTTGCTGAGGGTAGCCAGGTCAAAAAAGGCGACCTGGTGTTGCGCATAGAAACGCCAAATGCGTCCAACCTGGAGCAACTGGAAATCAGCATGCAACAAACCCGGGCAAAAGCCGATGCCGAATTGGCCAAACTTGAGGTCACTGCGCTGGACGCCGAAAAAAATCTGCTCACAGCCAAAGCTGCATTAGCCAAGTCTCTGGTTGATGCGGCTCTACCCAAAACCCAGATTGCTGCGCTGGAATTTGATAAATATCAGGCAGAAAAAGAAAGATCAGAACGCGATCTGCAAGTCAAACAACTGGCATTTGATGACGCTTACACCTCCATCAACAGAAAAAAATCGGATGCTGACCTCGAGTTAAAAAAACAAGAGATCAACATCAATTACCTCAAAACGCAATTGACACGCTCTGAGGTCAGAGCCAGCCAGGACGGCTATGTCGTCCATGGTTACAGCAACTGGCGTAGTGAGCGCCTGGAAGAAGGTTCAAGCGCTTTTCCCGGCAATACTGCGGGACAGGTCATAGGTTCAGGTCAAATGGAAGTCAGGGCATGGGCACTGGAAGCAGACAGGATTTATTTGAAGGAAGGGCAAACTGTAGGCCTGAAATTTGATGCCCTGCCCGGCACTGAAGTAATGGCCAGTATAGAAAGTATTTCCAACGCACCTGAAGAACACAATGTCTGGGGTTATGGCAGATATTTTCGTGTCGATATCAAATTACCAGCGCAGTCAAACCTCAAACTGATACCTGGTATGAGCGTGCTGATAGAACCTGCTCAGGCCAGTAAGAAAATCAGCGAAAAATCTACCTCCCAAAACAAGGAGCTGACACTGGAAGGTGAAATACAATCACGCAATATCACGTCCATAGGGCCGCCGTCCATCCCCTACATCTGGCAATATACCCTGGCACAGATCGCCCCCGAGGGCAGCGCCGTCAAAACAGGTGACATGCTTGCCATGTTCCAGGCGGCGGAAGTACCCAACCAGCTTGCCAGTCAAAAAAGCCAGCTCAATGAGAAGCTGAGGGCGCTGGAAAAACTGAAGCTGGAACAGACAGAAGCAGAAAAAGCGGCGGATCTGGCTGTAGCAGAAGCACAAAGCAATGCGGAAAAAGCTGCACGCAAAGCCACCATGCCCAAAGAATTAATCCGGCGCGTCGATTATGACAAGCTGGTCATAGAAAAGTCATTGAATAGCGATCTGGCTGCGATGTCTTTGCGTTTGCGCACTACCCAGGCACGTGCCCGTAAGGCAGAAAAAACGGGATTGGAAACAGAGATCGCCATGCTGCAAGGGAAAATCGACGTACTGAACAAAGGGCAAAAAGCCCTGACTGTGACAGCAAGCAAACCGGGCATGATGATCTACAAAAGCAATTTCGAAGGAGAGAAATTTGCTGCTGGCAGCCAGGTCTGGATGGGATTATCAATTGCTAGCGTGGCAGACCCAGATAAATTATTTGTCTCTGCCAAAGTGCCCGAAGCCCAATCGACTACGATTAAAGTTGGCCAAAGCGCCCGCATCACCATACCTGGCGCCAATATGACGGTGCCTGCGCGCGTTACCGGGCTGGGCAACGTATTCCATAGCAAATCAAGCTCACAACCCATCATCGTGCGGGATATAGAGCTGGAATTTGATCAGATGCCCAAAGGGCTCAAGCCCGGTGCGGCAGTGCAGGCAATTTTAGCCTCATCGGGAATAGAGACGGCGACGACAGGAACAGCAAAAAAATGAAATCAAGGCTACTCCTCATCTGCGTAACACTAGCGTTCAGCAGCACAGGCTGCAGCAACAAGGCTGAACAAACCCAGCATGCAACTGAAACCTTCTCGCCCAGAAACTGGCAAGAAAATATTGTCGTCGATGGAGAAATCATTGCCGCCAACAAAACACCACTGACTGTACCTGGCCAGGGCTGGGATTCGCGCACCCTGATAAAGATGCTGCCAGAAGGCAGTCTGGTGAAAAAAGACCAGGTCATTGCTCTCTTTGATGCCCCAAAATCACGCATGGAATTATCCCAGGCAGAAATGGAATTATTGCGCAAGGAACTGGCCGCAGAGACCATACAGGCCAGTGATGCCAGCAGCCGCTCTGCTCTGTCTGCAGACAGCGCCAAAGTACAGACAGATTTGCGACTCAGCGAACGCTATGCAAACGCCGATCTGGCTATTTTCTCACGTAATAAAATACTGGATGAATTGCAGGACAGCGGATTTCTGAAGAACAAACGCGGCTACCTGAACTGGAAAACCGGGCAGGTACAGGCACGCAGTGCAGCAGAGCAGGCAGTATTAAGCTCGCAGAAAGAAAGTGTCAGCCTGAATGCCAGCCAGCACAAAAAGAACCTGGATGCACTGGAATTGCTGGCCCCGCATGATGGCGTATTCTTGTTGCAGGCAAACTGGGATGGTGCCAAACCTCTGGTTGGCTCAAGCTTCCGGCCCAGGGAAGAATTTGGCTCACTGCCAGACCTTGATCAACTGGTCGCCAATTTCAATATAGAAGAAGGCCGCACCTTTGGTTTGAAAGTCGGCCTGCCAGTCAAGGTACGTCTAGCTGGTAACGGCCAGGAAATTGAATTGAGCATTACCAAGGTTGGCAATAGCGCCAGCGTCACTTCACGGGAGTCGCCAGTCAAATTCATCACCTTCGAAGCCGCTTTCAATAAGGCGCAGGCACAAAGTCTGGCACTTAAACCTGGCCAGGCATTGATAGGCACGGTCAGTCTCATCAATCAGGCTAAAGCCATGACGGTACCGAATATCGCCCTGATACAGGACGGGAGTAATTTCGCTGCATATATCAAGGATGGCGACCAGCTCAAGCGCCAGGCGGTAGTACTGGGGCAGCGTGGCCCGGTGCGCAGTGAAATCAAATCAGGTATCAGCCAGGGCAATCAGGTAGTCCTGTTGCCTGAAGTAAAAGACAAAGAAAAAAGCAAGGATACACATTCATGAACCGCGCCCTGATACTGGAAGCAGTCAATGAGCTGCAAAGGCGCAAGCTGCGTACTGGCCTGACCCTGTTAGGCATGATCTTTGGTGTGGCAGCCATCGTTGCCATGCTGGCCGTGGGTGAAGGCAGCCGCCGCGAAGCCTTGCGCCTGGTCGCCGAACTGGGTCTGGACAATGTCATCATAGACAGCAAGAATATTGACGACAAACGTCTCAAGGAAATACGCACACGCTCACTGGGCTTGTCGGCTGCTGACGCGGATGCTGCATTGTCCGTTGTACCTGGCGCCAAGGCAGTGGCACTCAAAAAAGAGATCAAGGTAGATCAACTGGTCAGCGGCAGCAATGTCGTCCCTGCCCGCGCCTTTGCCGTATCTGATTCATATGCCGAACTCGGTGGCCTGCAAATCGGCCAGGGGCGCTGGTTAAGCCAGCAGGATGATGCCACCCTCGCCCCTGTTTGCGTGATAGGCCCGCGCCTGGCCCATCAACTCTTTGGTGACAAAAATCCAGTTGGCGAGCGCATCAAGCTCAATCACGCCTGGCTTGAAGTAGTTGGCGTGCTGGCTGACCGCGCCCTCTCCAAATCCGAATTCGAAGGCGTCAAACTTGGTCTGGATGAAGAGCGCCTGTTCGTACCCTGGCTAACCGGACGCGCCCGTTTCCGATTCACTGCGCTGGAAAACGAAGTCGATAGCCTGAGTTTGCGCCTGGATGGCCAGACAGCACCTGATATTGCGGCCCGTGTGCTGCAAAACCTGATAGAGCAAAGGCATGCCGGCGCTGATGACACCAACCTCATCGTCCCCATGGGTCTGTATAGACAAAACCAGCAAACCCAGCGCATCTTTACCATCGTCATGAGCTCTATCGCTGCGGTATCCCTGTTGGTGGGCGGCATAGGCATCATGAACATCATGCTCGCCAATGTACTGGAACGCCGCCGTGAAATTGGCCTCAAGCGCGCCTTGGGTGCACGCAGGCGCGATGTCATAGAACAATTTCTGGCGGAAGCCCTGGTGATTGCCTTCAGCGGCGCACTGCTCGGTGTATTGTTGGGCGCGATAGCTGCATACAGCATCGCCGCGCTGGCGGGCTGGTCTGTTGCCTGGTCACCGCTGAGTCTGTTGATTGCGGTCAGCTCCTGCATAGCAGTTGGCCTGGGTTTTGGTGTGTTCCCGGCACGACAGGCCGCAGCACTGGACCCAATTGCGGCTTTACGTACTGATGGTTGATGCGGGATAATCGAGCGCTGGCTGATGCCTTAATGGCTTGCCAGCTTAGCTGCCTGGCCTGATTACTTCTATTTTCCAATCACTTTTCATCTACAACATCATGGCAAGAACCATCAACGGCATAGGCACTACTTTTTACGGCAAATGCAAATTTCATCCGGATCAGTCCTTTATCACTACCAAGTGGGTGGTATTGGTCTATATTCCCATTGTTCCATTAGCCAGCTATCGCTTCATTGAAGAAAGCAGTTCCAGTTTTGAAGTAGTCGAAGCAGATATTCCTTTGGAGATCATGCAAGTGCTACGAATCTGGCTGTTTGTCGCACTTCTGGCCTTCGGACTTAGCCTGAGTGACAAGCTGAAATTGGGTGGCGCCGGCCTGTTTATGCTATTCGGCATGATTTGCGCTATTCCCTTTCTGATGCGCTGGTTTGCAAAACGGAATGCCGGATTACTCTAGGGAACATCTGATTAAGTTCTAATTTCCATCAATTACAAAATCATGTTCCAGTCAAAGCATAAAACGTGCTGCTGAACATGATTTTCATCAAGAATTGGGGAGTTGTATCCCCAACTTCTTCAGTTCTCGAGCGATTTCTCGCCCATTGGGCACACTATGCCCCTTGCATGCGCATCAAGCGCCTGCGAACCATGAACAAGTTCGCCAGTGCACAAGTGACGAACAAGCGGTGCGCGTTCTTCTGCATCCCACGATAT
>NZ_JBMPPI010000023.1:0-97775 GCF_049340245.1 Undibacterium sp. TC4M20W | reverse complement strand
GCCTCACCGACATTGCCAGAACTACCAAACAAACCGCTTATCGCATTAAACACGGCCTTTTGGACCATTACTTATGTCAGCAACTCAGAAATCCTTCTATTTCTATGCGTTTTGCGTAAGTCCTAATAAATATTATTTGTCATGCGCAATTTAAATAACTTTGTTCGTGCATTCTTCATCCTCCTGTGCCTTATCCCAATGGTAGGTTTTGGTGCCTGCGGCGCGTTTGGAATATTTTTTGCAGTCATCAGTTTCAGCCTCATTCCACTCGCCTATGGCGTTGCAGGTTTGCTCATTTGTGCTTTGCTGTATAAATTAATTGGTAAGATCGCGTCCAAATAAATTACTCATCTACCCAGCCTGCAGCGTTCTGCGTGCTTCGTTCCAGTTCTGCATTCAATGAAACTTTACGTATTTTCAGCAAGTACCGCCCACCTTTTGCATTTCATTTTTGAATGGCTGGCAATTGCCATTGGCGTGCAGTTATACCGCCGTCAGCGCGCATATCAGCAACAGGCAGGCATACTGGCACCCGGACATTATGGTGTGATCATAGGCTGTGTACTGGGTGCTGCGATAGGCAATAAAGCGGCCTTCTGGATGGAGTTCCCACACATGTGGGCGGCAGCAACAGATAATCTGCAAATATTGATGTCAGGCCAATCCATCGTCGGTGGTTTGCTGGGTGGTTTGATCGGTGTCGAGTTTGCCAAGTACCTGCTCAAACAACCGCAATCAACCGGCGACAATTTTGTTTTACCCCTGATGGTGGCGACGGTCATAGGCCGCATAGGCTGTTTCCTGGCGGGGCTCAACGACGGCACCTATGGCAATGCCACGGGTCTGCCATGGGGCATCGATTTTGGTGATGGCATCGCGCGCCATCCCACCCAGATTTACGACATGATTTTTGTCCTGGCATGGGGTAGCTATTTATGGCGATACAGACAGGCCTGGCAAAGCCAGTCTGGCCTGATGTTCAAAATGTACCTGGCTGGTTATTTGTTCTGGCGCTTGCTTGTCGATGGCATTAAACCTGTACCTTACTATTATTTTTCTTATTTTAGTGGCATACAAATTTTGTGCATCATTGCGCTTGTGATTTACCTGCCTTTGCTTGTGCGTCAGATGCTTAGATTGAATACAGGAGAGAAATTTGGACTCGAACCTTAATAAAAATTCGCTTATTGCGATGTTGATGGTGGCGCTGAGCTTGATAGGTGGGACTGGTTGTGTGCATTATTTGATGGCGAGCTCTAGCTCTGGCTCGAGGAATAATACAAATCCAGTCAGCGTTCCTAGAGAATTAACTGTACAGGAAAAAGAAAAGATTGCAAAGAAAGCGGAACTTGCAAGAGAAGAAAGCAGGAGAAAGTACGAGCTTGAATATAATAATTTGGTGATTGCAGCAAATGCAAATGACCCTGCTGCCAAAACCAAGCTTGGTATAGAGTATTTGAAGAATATTGGGTATTTCCCAAAAGACGTAAAAAAGGGAATTGCTCTGATTAAAAGCGCCGCGGATGATGGACACCCAGATGCTGAGTATTATTATGGATGGCTATTACTTAAGGGGACACCTGTCGAAAGTGACTACCAGATTAAGCTGGAGCAAGGGGATATAGAACTTTCTTATTCTGAAGGGATAAGGCTGATAGAAAATTCGGCAAAGAAAATATGTGCAGCGTCGTTTTCGCAAAATTGGAATTATCCAGCCCAGGATTTGAAGAACATCTATCTGGACGGAAAATATGTTTTAAGAAATGAACGAATTTCTGATCTTTGGTTTGCGAGATTTATCCTGCATTGCGGCGGGAAATCTGGGTTTTCATCCAAGGGAAAATGGCGCTTGTTTGGTCATGAATATTTTTCAGATGCAAAAACTTTAGCATTCCTTTATTTGTTGGATAACTCGCGCAGCCCTTTACCCAAATATTACAGAGAACGTGCCTCAGCATTTGCTGCCACATTGAATTCGGAGCAGATCAAGGAAGCCAAGGCAATAGCACAAGAACTTCGTTTGGCCGTTCGCCAGTCAGAACAAGAATATCCCGATCCTACTAACTATAAGGGTAAAAAATAATATGTCCCGAAAAGTCCGCCCTTATCTGTTTTACGACACCACCAGTTCGGTCTGTTCCAGCTGCCTGCATCCTGTAGAAGCAAAAATCATTTTCAAGGATGATAAAGTTTATATGGACAAGTGGTGCAGCGCGCATGGTACTGAGCGCGTGCTGGTCAGTGATGATGTTGAATACTACAGGCTGTGCCGCGAAGTATTCGTCAAGCATCCTGAAATGCCGCAAATCTTTAATACCAAGATGGAATATGGCTGCCCCTATGACTGTGGTTTGTGTCCTGACCACATGCAGCATTCCTGCCTGTCCATCGTAGAGATAACCGACAACTGTAATTTGAATTGCCCGGTCTGTTATGCCGAGAGCGGTACCCATCGCGAGCAGCACAAGCCGTTAGCTGAGATTATCAGGATGCTTGATACGGTAGTTGCCAATGAAGGCGAGGCCGATGTCATGCAATTGTCAGGCGGTGAGCCAACGCTGCATCCGCAATTTTGGGAAATCCTGGACGCTGCCAAGGCTCGTCCTATCAAGCATGTCATGGTCAATACCAATGGCATCGTGCTCGCGCAGGACAAGGCCTTTGTTGAGCGCCTGGCGAGTTATGCCCCGGGTGTTGAAGTCTATCTGCAATTTGATTCTTTCCGGGCAGAAGTGCACAAGGTCTTGCGCGGTGCAGACTTGCGTCGCATACGCCAGCAGGCGCTGGAAAACCTGAATGCAGTTAATCTATCTACCACTTTGGTCGTGACCTTGAAAAAGGGTTTGAATGATGATGAGATCGGCGACATCATCAATTTTGGATTGACCCAAAAATGCGTACGCGGCGTGACCTTGCAACCGATACAGGATGCAGGACGTGTCGAGAACTATGACCCGCGCCTGCATCGATTGACAGTATCAGAAATACGCAGAAAAATTACCGAGCAATGCAGCCTGTTCAGTCTCAAGGATATCGTACCTGTACCTTGTAATCCAGATACGCTGGCGATGGCATACGCCTTGAAGACAGAAGAAAAAACTGTGCCACTGACTCGCTATCTTGACCCGCAGTCTTTAGTGGAGGGCAGTGGCAATACCATCGTCTTTGAGCGAGATGAGAATTTAAAGCAGGGTATGAAAGACCAGATTTTTAAACTCTTCTCGACCAATCATTCACCAGAGTCACAGGCCAATTGTCTGTCTGAATTGATGTGTTGTCTGCCCTTGATCTCGGCGCCGCAAAACCTCAAATATGACAATGTTTTTCGCGTGTTGATCGTGCAGTTCATGGACGCTTATTCCCTGGACGTACGCGCATTGAAAAAGTCTTGCATCCATTTCGCCCTGCCGGATGGGAAGATGATACCGTTTGAGAGTTATAACCTGTTGTACAGGGAAGCCAGCAGGCTCAAAGAGATACGCAGCAGCATTGCGAGGCAAACCATGGATAGACTGCCGGAAGGGAAGAAGCAGAAACACATCCCGCTGGTAGAAATCAACTGAGTAATGCCAGCCTGTGTAAGCAAGGCTGGCATGCGTTGGCATGTCTTATATCATGGCAAGGCAGCAGGCTTGGCCAGATAGCTGGTTGAATAAGTCTTGAACTGCCCACCATCGGTATTGATGGAAGTCTGGTTCACTTCGCCCGTGCTGAACACGGCACCCAGGCCACCAACTGCGACCATTTCCGATGCATGGGTCAAGAAATAACGCACCTTGTTGTCGCGGTATTTACCTGACGAGCCGCCTATCTGGGTCGATGGCACACCCAGCGGGGTTTGCCACCACAGGACAGGCAATTGCAAGCCCTGATAATAGGTTTTAGCCAGCGCAAAATGGTCCTTGAAATTAGGTGAAGTCAGATTCGATTCATCCCAATACCAGCCTGTGCCTGTGCGTGAGCAGTAAGACACTTGGGGTACGGTTTCAAAACAGCCGGCATCCCTGTCCAGGGTTTGCATGACGATGAAATCTGCCTTGTCGGCACCCAGCTTCAGCATATAAGACATGGCAGTTGAGTGCAGGTCTTCAAACAGGGCAGGGGGAAAGCCAACATACGCATTTGGCGCAATGGCTCTCGCCATTTGCATCAGGCACTGGCTGATACCGGCGACGCTATTCGGCTGGTTCGCGCAGTCAGGATTATTGTTGACCTGAGCTGGCACGGTGGCCGGGTCGGCGTTATTGGATATCCTTTGCGTATAACCCCAGAAGTCTGGCTCAAAATTGACCAGCACCGGTTTACCATAGGTTTTGATTTGCTGGAACATCAGACGTACATTGTCCCAATAGCCTTTCATAAACGTCGTATTGGTGAGGCCGCTGAGATTGCCGTCACCATTACTGGCCATCTGGTACAAAGTGAACATGGGGATGGCACCCAGCTTGTCGGCATTTTGCGCAACGATTTGCACATAAGCACCAGAAGGGCTGTTCCAGGTTGGCCAGGAACCAGCACCGACACCGACCAGGTACTGGTCATAGATGTCTGGTGTAATGTTTTGCTTTTGTACATCCGCCAGATCGGCACTGCCCAGACCCACCAGAAAACGCGTAGGCTTGCCGAGCTTGGCTGCCAGTGCAGCGGCTTTTTTCTCCAGCGTGACGACTGTCGTGCCTGTACCTGTAGTCGTACCCGTGCCGGTCGTAGTACCCGTACCTGTGCCAGTGGTGGTGCCCGTCGTGGTTCCAGTACCAGTCGTTGTGCCTGTAGTAGTTCCCGTGCCTGTACCCGTGGTTGTGCCAGTGGTTGTTCCTGTAGTACCAGTTGTGGTACCTGTAGTCGTGGTGCCGGTAGTTGTCGCTGCAGTCGAGCCACCGCCGCCACCGCCACAAGCGCTGGTGGCCACTAGCAGGCTTGCTGCAAGGATAGTTGGGAGTTTCATAAGACTAGAAATAAAGTGTCAGAGGTTCTGATCATGATAGACGATACCTTTACGACTTTGCCTGAAACCATTTCAAGCTTGCCGCTTAAATAACAATCCTTCACAATGTTGGCATGTCAGAACCCAAGCCCAAAAGAAAATCCTGCCCGCAATGCCTGCGCCCATCCACAGCCTGCATATGCAACTGGGTTTGCAGCATTGCCAATGCACCCGAAGTATTACTGTTGCAACATCCCCTGGAAGTCAACAATGCCAAGGGTAGCGCACGCCTGCTGGACCTGTGCCTGCAAGATTCAAGGATGGTGGAAGGCGAGCAGTTTGATCAACAATTATTGACTGACCTGCTGCAAGCTGATGGCAAACAGGCTGTATTGCTTTATCCTGCAACCACGCAAAATGACGCGCAAGACCTGCAATACGAAGCAGCAGAATTTGTTGCGCAAGACCATGTATTGACGAATACACGTCTGGTGATTATCGATGCAACCTGGCGCAAAAGCCGCAAGATGCTATACCTGAACCCGCTGCTGCAACAACTACCCCGCCTGAGCCTGCAAGACATGCCAGCCTCGCACTACCGCATACGCAAGGCCCATGCTCCAGATCAGTTATCGACACTGGAGGCGGCTTGTTATGCATTGATGCAACTGGAGCAGGATGAGGGGAAATATCATCCCTTGATTGAGGCGTTTGATGGGTTTGTCGGGCAGCAGATGGGGTTCCGGATTAACCCGGCATTAATTGATTCCGCTTGATTGTCATAAAGTGATTGAGCAGCTTATCCCGGCTATTGCCGTGCAGGGATGTGTTTCTAAGCGACGTGCGCGAAATCCAATCGGTATTATCGAAGTGTTGATGCAGTCAGTGCAATTTGTTCGCGCAGCCATTGCTGTGCCGGATGGGTATCATTGCGACTATGCCACATCAAATCATAGTTGATTTCCGGCATGGCGACAGGTGGCGGAAATGCAGCCAGCTTGCGCCAGTCGCAGGAATGCTGGGCTATGCGTTTCAGTACAGTTGAGACCATATCTGTCTTTGCGACGACTGAAGGTGCCGCAAACATTTGTGGCAAGGTGAGCCCTAATTTGCGGCGCTTGCCCAGATGTGCCAATGCTTGATCGACCATGCCATAGCGGTCACCCTCTGGCGATACCAACAAATGAGTTAGCTTGAGAAATGTTTGCATATTCATGTCATCTGTCATTTCAGGATGGTCTCGACGGACAATGGTAATAAATTCGTCACGCATGATTGTCTGTGTCAATATCCGCTTTTCAGCAACACTGGGCGGTGCCCCAATTGCAACGTCAATCGTTCCTGCATCCAGTAAATCGACCGCACTGTCGCGGCTGCCTATTCCATGCACCGCCAGGGATATCCCCTTCCCGTGATTCTCCATCGCTTTCACAATGATGGGTAATAAGACAAAGGCAGGATACTCAGACAAGCCAAGCGTGAATGTAATTGATGCATTCGCTGGTTCGAAGCGGGGTTTGGGTAGCAGCGCTTTTTCAATTTGCTTTAATGCCTGTGAAACAGGTTCTGCGAGATCTCTTGCCTTTGGTGTCAGCAGCAGGCCATGCGCGCTGCGCAGGAATAACTGATCATTGAACAGCGTGCGCAGTCGGGACAGCGCAGCACTCATTGCAGGCTGGCTGACACCGACATGCGCAGCAGCGCGTGTCACATTGCGCTCGTTGACAAGGGCATCGAAGGCGGCCAGCAGATTAAGGTCTATCCCGTGGAAATCCATATATCAATTTTTCTATTTTGGCAGACATCCGTTATTTTGCTGCGAGCTCATGGCAAAGCTCTCCTGGCACAATGTATCAGACATATATCAGACATATATCAGACATATTTTAGGAATTTTTTGTTGTTAACAAGTGTAGCAAATAAAGCGAATTTAGCACTGACAGCGTCAGGCAAACTTACTACACTTAATTATCGAATTTCTTTCCCAGTAGCCTTATTTGCGGCACAGGCGCTCGTAGTACACCTGAATTTCCATGCTTATCCAGTCCTTCAGATCCCAATCGGGATGTTGGGCTGCCAGGACGGGTGCCAGCTCTTTCTGGATGTCAGGCAGTTGCTTGCCTGCAGCACAAGACTTGGCAACCTCTTCACGAGCAAAATCCATGTGTTGCGCTGAAGCTTCCAGGTCCGCCGCGGTGCCTATCGTGCCATGTCCTGGAATGACGATGTTTGGCCTGGTCGCAGCGATCTTTCGAAAAATCTCGCGCCAGTTCAACGGATCAACATCTGTATCCTGCAAATCAGGAAACCAGGGCATGATGGGAAAGGATTTGGTTTCCAGCAGATCGCCTAATATCACGACGCCCTGTTCTGGAATCGAGATCACCTGGTCCCCAAGCGTATGCGCCGCCTGGTAGTAATTGAGTTTTACTACCCGTCCGCCAAGGTCAATCGAGGCTTCGTTTTCGTAGGTAATATCTGGTTCTACGAAATTCACATCTTTCATTGCTTCGCTGACGTCCAATTTTTCAGAAAACAATGTACGGAAAACTGGGCCCTTTTTACGCAATTCATCACGCTGGGCGCGGTTGTAGATTATCGTTGCCTGGCCCTTAAAGACTTGCGCCCCGAAACCATGTTCAGGATGGAAGTGCGTCACAGTCAGATAGATTTTTTTGTCTCCCGCCAGCCTGCGCGCTTCTTGTAAAACAAGTTGTGCGCTTGCTGCACCCAGCCCGGTATCGACTACCAGGACTGCGTCTTTGCCGGTGATGATAGTGACATTCGGCACCAGAAAAATATGCTGTCTGTCTTCAATCACATGTACACCTGGACTGACTTCAGTCATATTGGCGAGGCGGACGATTTTTTCTTTTGATATGTCATTATTTGCCGCGAGCGTAACTGTAGTGGCAAAAGTTGACGCCAATGCAGCCAGCAAGAGGAGGGTAGCGAGTTTGATTTTTTTCACGAAATTCCTCTGGTTGATTATTTGTTTTTCAGTTGCTCAGTCGCTCCATGCCAGTCTTCGACATGATATGACTTTACGATCTTGTGGTTTTCGACGGTATGAATATCAATCGACATGATGTCGAAGCTACGGTTGGACGCTTCCACACCCAGGAAGGAAAGAACAGGTGTTGCACTGGCATGTCCACGGACGACATAGCGATTACCGACTTGAAGAATTTCTTCTATCTTCCAGGTAAGATTGGGAAGAATATTGCCTGTGCCTTGCAGCTGTTTTAAAAATTGATCACGTGTCTTTGCCACACTCGTATAGTCCCCTCTGCTTTGCCAGTCAGGGGCAAGCACTTCGGCCATTCTGGCTGGCAGATCGGCACTGCTTGTTCCGCTCAGTAATTTGCTGTAGAAGGCCTCGACAATAGCGCGGTCATCGTCCGCCCTTGCTACGTGCGTGACAAATGTACTGCCGAGCATAATTATTATGGCGGTTAAGGTAGAAATTTTAGTCATGATATGTTTTCCTGATTCAGGGATTAATTATTGTCGTTTGATGTGTTTTAGCTTTCGATGCGCTTTAGCTTCCGATGCATATGATGACCTTGCCGCGAGAATGACCTGCGGCTAAGCGTTCAAGAGCTTCATGTGCATCATCCAGATTATGAGTCGAGTCCACTAGCACCCTCAGGCGTTTAGCTTCAACGTCTTTCAGCAGATCAGACAAGACGGATGCGTCATGCTTTATCGCTGTGAACACGGCCTGAATCTCGTCACGTGGTTTAATGGTGTTATCAACGATGGATACTATGCTTCCGCCAGGACGGACGGTTGCCCAGGAGCGTGCCAGCGTTTCCCCGCCACGGGTGTCCAACACCAGATGCATTCCTCCGAGATGCTCAAGCAGTTCACTGTTGTGATAGTCAATTGCCACATCTGCGCCGAGCTCGCGTATGAGATCAAGCTTGTGTTCTGACGCCGTGGCGATGACATACGCGCCTGCCTGTTTTGCAAGCTGAATGGCAAAACTGCCGACGCCGCCAGCTCCTGCGTGTATCAGCACATGTTGTCCCGGCAATAATTTGCCCACATTGAACAGGGCCTGTTTGGCCGTCGCTGCGGCTGTCGGTAAGGCGCTGGCCTGCTCATTACTGACGCCAGCCGGGATGTGGGATAAGAGATCGGCAGGCACTGCAGCATACTCTGCAAAGGCGCCGCCAGCGCTTGGACTGAGGCGGCCTGCTACGCGATCGCCATGCTTGAAGCCAGTCACGCCGTCACCGGTCGTTTCGACAACACCGGCAAAGTCAGTTCCCATTGTGTAAGGGAAGTTCACTGGAAATGCCGCCTGCTTTTGGCCGGCCAGTATCTTCAAGTCCAGAGGATTCACTGACGCTGCTTTAATGCGTACGATGACTTCATGGGATTCCGGGGCCGGGAGTGGCACATCTTCCAGCCTGACATCAGACAGCTGGCCAAAATGACGAATGTTTAGTGCTTTCATGCTTGTCTTTCGAAAAAATTGAGAGGAGATCATGTGAAAATGATAGAGGCCTCAGGAATATTCGTCCAATAGATATCAGGTATAAATGATTATTTGAAAAATGGATAATGCATGTGGCATTGATTGCCCCGGACTGAACAGGAGTGATGCGCTACATACACGCATTCCTGGATACATTTACTTTGAAAATCATCAGCTCGGAGTGACTGTAAAGCTCAAAAATTCATGGATGCCGTCATGAAGAGCAGGGTATAGCTGACTTGTACTTTCACAAGAATTGCTGGCAGGGGAGGCGGTTCTCGCCAGGCTAATGCCTGCGCGCTCCGGCGAGTCCAGTCAAATTGACTGGAGTCAAAACTGGCAATATCTATAGTGACGAATGTAAGGCATTGCCATTTTTTGGCAGATAAATTGCCGGATCAAGTATCTTTTGGGATTCAAGAAAAGCTGGCTGACTAGCAGAGCGCACCACTACATTGCGACGCTTGCCAGTCAGTTGAGCGTGAGTAGTATTGGAGTAAGGCCGTACCTTCCGCCTTTATCGGAGGACACGGTTTTTTGATTGATCAGCTTCGACTGCATTGAAATCCATGACCTGCATTAAATATTGAATGACGTCACTGTAGGTTGCGGCGGGTATAAATGTACTGATGCGCGAGCCATTTCGTGCCACTGCCATCGGCCAGGATGAAGTACTGGTTTTTGACCTCGTTATCTGGACCAGATTTTTCATAGACTTGTTCCATTCTCAGCAATTGACCTGTGACCACATTGCCACTGCCTGGAACGACAAACGGGTCGAATTGCACGCGGATGCGCTCGACATTGTCCTTGTCAAAGCTCCCGGCGGGCATAAGGCCGACTGCCACGCGGGCATCCATCGACAGATATTCCCAGCGCCCCGTCACGCGGTTGAACCCAAGATAATCCAGGCGATTCACGCCTTTGCCGACTGCATCTGCAGAGGGATGTAGTAGCTCTTGCAAATATAAGCCGACCATACGTCTTTCGGCAACTTGTCCGCGGATGATTTCTGGTGTCGCACCGGGACGCGACCAGGCCGTCTCAACGACATCCCACAGGCCGACACGGCTGGCAAGTGCGTCACCCTCGCGGCCCAACATGTTCATGCTGGCGGGCGTGATATCTGTGGCTGTTGGCGCAGGAGGCGTTTGTGCATGTACAGAAATGCTGAGGATGGTAAGAATGGTAGTGGCGGCGGCAAAAAGTCCAAGTTTTGCAAAGTTGTGCATGGTAATTCCCAATACAAATAAATGTGTCTCAGATATCACTCGGGTGCGGACATACAACTGCCCGCGCTGGAGTCGGGCATAGCTTGAATGCTGAGATGTCTCAACTATCATCAAGGCGGTGCGGTCAGGGATCAGGCTGGTGATTCGAAAGTGCCAGGACTATTCACAGTAGCTCGCCATTCGGGAGTCCGTTCTTGCCGCGCTTCAGTCAATGCCTTGCGAACACCGGCGGCGTTGTAATCCTTCAGATATCCCGGTGAGCCAGGTTGCTGGCGCCATGATTGCGCGATCGTGCCAGCATCAACTGCTGCAAAACCAATTTCTTCGACAAGCTGCATGACGCTTGCTTTAGCTTTCATATCATCGCCAGCGACTGCCAGCGCCACCTGGTCGGCGCGCTCATCAGACGTACCTTTGTTCAGCAAGTGTTCAGCCAATATGCTATTGAATACTTTGATAACCGGGCGTCCGATCTGCTGTTCAACCCAGGCGCTTTCTGTTATTCCTGCTTCGACTTCTGCAATCAGGCCATCGCGTTGCTGCGGATAATAGTTGCTGGTGTCAATCACAATCAAGTCCGCAGGCGCGTTGCGGAACAGGTCTTTGGGCAAGCTGGCGACAGCTGTCATGGGGATAGTGACGACCACGATCTCACTATCCTGCACTGCTTGTGAGACCGTCACCGGATGGGCGCCCGTTTCATTTGCAAGATCAGCTAAGGAAGATGGGCCGCGTGAGTTGGCCACCGCTACATTGTGTCCTGCCTTGGTGAATAAACGTGTCAATGTGCCACCGATATTGCCCGATCCAATAATGCCGATTTTACGCATGATTTCTTTCCTTGTTTAAGCCGCCCTGGGGCAGAGAGAATGATATTATTCCTTTCAGAATCACACATAAATAAGGGTCTTTGCATGTGTGTAACAACTGGGAGTGTGGAATGGATAGGCTTGCAAGCATGGCGGCTTTTGTCAAAACGGTGGATGCCGGGTCCTTTGCTGCAGCCGCCAGCGCATTGGACATGTCGCCTCAAATGATAGCCAAGCACGTGAGTTGGCTGGAAACTCGTCTGGGCACGCGCCTGATCAACCGGACTACCCGGCGACAGAGCCTGACCGATATTGGCAAGGCTTATTACGATCGTTGCAAGATGGTGCTGGCCGATGCAGATTGGGCTGATTCGCTCGCCGACGAGGTGAAGGGGGCGCCGAAAGGGCGCTTGCGTATCAATGCGCCGGTGTCGTTTGGCACTTACGCGCTGACGCCTGTCATTGGCCGCTATTTGCGACAGTATCCGCAGGTAGAAATTGATCTGGTGCTGAGTGACCGCTATGTTGATCTGGTGGAAGAAGAATTTGAAGCAGTGTTTCGTATAGGCCGTTTGAGCGATTCCAGCTTCATTGCACGCGAGCTTGCACCGTTTCGCCTGGTCGCCTGCGCATCACCAGACTATCTCAAAGAAAGGGGAGTACCCGCCACGCCCCTTGATCTGGAAAAACACGAGTGCCTGGCTTATGCATCCAGCACAGGCTCCACTGCCAGCGAATGGCGCTTTATGCGCGGAGAAGAAAAATACCAGGCACAGGTCAGGCACCGCTTGCAACTCAATGATGCCAAGGCATTGCTGGTCGCGGCCTTGAATGGCATAGGCGTGGCCTACATCGCAGAGGACCTTGCACGTGAAGATTTGCGCACCGGCCGTCTCGTTAAAATTTTGCCTGACTATGAAACACCATCGCGGCCCGTGCATCTTATCTACCATCCTGACCGCAGGCAAACTCCCAAGTTGAAGAGTTTTATTGACACAGTAGTTAGCGAGCTTGGTATGTAGAGGTGGTTGAGTAATTAAAATAGAAACGGTGCGCATGGCGCACCCTACCGAACGTAGCCCTGGCCTTATTTTTCTATGGTTTTAATTATCAAGTCCTCTATTGAAAGCCTTATTCCATCGTCGTTTAATTGCTTTTCTTTGGCTTGCTATACCAAAGCGCATTCACAATAATCCAGCGGTCTTCAAATTTACCCATGTGGAAGTAATCGACAAACCACGGAGTTTCCAGGCGTACTGAGGCGGCTTTGTCTGTCACATCAAGGACGGTGCAGCTACGGCTCCATTCTGCCTTCGGGGTTTTAAGCGCGCCTGCTTTGGTCAGGTTGACCAGTTCTTCTTTGGACATGCGCCGCAGGCCCAGGCGCTCATCCGGCGTGTCTCCTATCACTGCGCGTTTGGCCAGATCGGGATGCAATGACCTGGCTACCCGTTTGGGATCTGCTTCAAGTTGGCCGTCAATATAGTCGTAGCAGGTGGCCTCGATGGCGGCAATGGTCGCAGCATCTGCGGTGGTTTGATTGCTGCCAGGGCCAGCATAAAAGGTAGCGGCGATGAAAAGGGTCACAATGGACATGGCGTTGGGTTCCTGATTGAGTGCGGCTTTTAAAAGATCAAAGACGGGGTGACATAAAGAATGACATAAAGAATGACATATTTGCAGATACCTTGGCAGGTATCTGCTTGCCTGACGTTTGATTGAGCAAAACCATCAATCTACCTTGACCCGGCATATTCATGTTGGTTCCTGATATTTGTTCGCGATTCGTTCACGTTGCTATATTCAGGCAAAATTCGCAGCTACAAAAAAGCCCCGCAAAGCGGGGCCAGTAGTAATAATACGCATCTATGCAGGATCAGATCAGCACATTGATAATCGCGTTGCCGATACCGATCAAAGCAGCACCAGAGATCAAGCCGGCGCAAATAGGTTCGCAACCTTCTACCCAGAAATCATAGCCTTTGCTGCCAGGTGTGCTGTTGCGCTTACCCATCCACCAGAATATTGCTGCGCCTATCCACATTGCCAGGCAGGATTCTGGCGGCAGGATGACGCCCAGACCGATGGAGACGGCGGACAACGGGAAGCGGCCCTTGGTGAAGATGCGTGCGCCTTCAATCAGGCTGGCGGCGACTGCTGCCACGATAATGGCGGTAATGGCGGAAGATGGCAGGCTGCTGAAGCCTTTGGCAATCAGTTCTGCCACGCCTTTCCATTGCATGGCACCGGGAAAGGCAAACTTGTCTGACACGATGGTGGCAGTGGAGCGTACACCATTGGCATCAGGCGGCAAAAACAGCAGGAAATACAGTGGTACGCAAGCCAGCGCGCCAGAGAAAATGCCGATGATATGGCCTATCGCCTGCTGCCTTGGTTTTGCGCCCAGCATGTAGCCAGGTTTGATGTCTGACAGCAGGTTGGATGCATTCGATGCCACTTCGGCAGTCATGCCGGCAGGGATCAGATTGTTGGCCGGATTGGCGCTGTCAATCGCACCCATGCTGAACTGGGTGATTTTTGACAGGGTGCTGGTCGGTGTCCAGGATGTCAGCGCCATGGCATTGGCGCAGATGATGGTCAGGATAAATACCAGCGGCAGGGTGATGATGGACATGATCCATGGCACGCCAAAGAAGGCATGTGTGGTCCATGCAGCCAATATGCTGAAGATAGGGATGCCGATGTAGGAAATGATCAGCGGCACTTCGATATGATCGAGGATATTGCTGCCCTTGTCGGCAACTTTAGTCTTGTCTGCCTTCTTGAAGATGCTGGTGAACAGTTCTGGCTTGGCCGCCAGGCTGATGAAGGACGCCACCACCATCATGGATACTGCCCACCACAGACCCCACTGATTGACGATTTCAGTGCGCGAAATAGGCACGACCTTGCCGCTAGGGGCGATGCGTTCGATGATGTCACCGCGTTGTATCATCCACGGCGCCAGGAAAACGAAGTTGATGATGGCACCCACCAAAACACTGCTGGCAACGCGTATGCCCATCAGGCCGCCGACACCCAGCATGGCAGCATCGAGGGTGAAACGCAGGCCCAGTGCACGGAAATCTGTGCCGAGGATCTTCGGGATCAGCAGATCGTATTTGACGGCAGCGGTGTAATAGTAATGATCGACACGTTCCTGGAAATGCCAGGCTTCTGTCATGCTGGTCCATTTATCCATACGCAGGATTTTGAACTGGATCAGTTTCATCCAGCCATCGCTGGTGATCATCTGATAGATGGCTGTCCACATGGCGGTAAACGCCATCAGGCGCGCCTTGTACATGCCGCTGGCGGCTTCGCCGGTATATACCGCATCCAGCACCACGCCGCAGGCACGGCCTTCTGGGAAGGGCAGTTGGTCTTCATTGATGAAGCGGCGCTTCATCGGGAAGGCAACCAGCACACCCAATATGGAGCAAACGCTCATCCACACTACCAGGTGCCACCAGGTGACCACGGTGCCGCTGATCAGCATATACGCTGACAGCACGGTGTTGAGTGGCATGGTCATGTAGCCAGCCGCGGTGGCGATGGATTGGGTGCAGTTGTTTTCAAGGATGGTGAAATCCTTGGCGATACCCAGGTTGGCAAGTATCTTGAAAATCGCAAATGCCAGGATGACGGATGTCAGGCCCACGCCTATCGTGATACCAGTTTTGGCACCGATATATAAAGCGGTTGCAGACAATATGCCGCCAAGCAAAAAACCGGTAAATGCCGAACGTATGGTCAACTGCGCCATATCGCCACGGTAAATATTGGTGAACCACCACTCGTCCTTTTGGGCACGGGTCCAGGTTCGTATTTGCTCATCGCTTAATTGTTGCAGCGCCATATTTTCTCCAAAGCGGTTGTCTTGCTTGATGATGATGCCCGGCTTGTTGATGCATACGCAAGATCATTGCAAATATGAAACACAGAGCCGGAAATATGAAAATTTTCTTTCAGGTGCGGCAGTATCCAAGCGGCAGATGTTTTCTGTCAAGCAGACCGTGCAAAAATTCGTTGTCTTGTGTTATTTGCGATGATTCATAACAAAACGGGCATAAAAAGTGGAGATTCACACATGAATTGCGCATTTGTTCCACACAGGATTGTAAATTGTATAAACAATAAAAAAACCCCGCAACTTGCGTTGCGGGGTTTTGAGCAATGCGGCTCTCGGTGAGATTATTGAGAGCAGCTAGCAGCTATTACATCATGCCGCCCATACCACCCATACCGCCCATGCCACCCATATCACCACCACCCATGCCGCCTGCTTTGTCTTCAGACAATTCAGCAACCAGAGCGTCAGTAGTCAGGATCAGGCCAGCAACAGACGCTGCATTTTGCAATGCAGAGCGAGTTACTTTAGCTGGATCCAGGATACCCATTTCTATCATGTCGCCGTATGTGTCATTGGCAGCATTGAAACCGTAGTTGCCTTTGCCATTGATGATGGCGTTCACAACAACGCTAGGTTCGCCACCGGCGTTAGCAACGATTTCACGCAGAGGTGCTTCGATTGCTTTCAGAACCAGTTTGATACCTGCTTCTTGATCTGGATTGTCGCCTTTGATGTCGCCAGCAGCTTGACGTGCGCGCAGCAGGGCAACGCCACCGCCAGGAACAACGCCTTCTTCTACGGCAGCGCGAGTTGCATGCAGAGCATCTTCAACGCGTGCTTTTTTCTCTTTCATTTCAACTTCAGTTGCAGCACCAACCTTGATCACAGCAACGCCGCCTGCCAGTTTGGCAACGCGTTCTTGCAGTTTTTCACGGTCGTAGTCAGAAGTTGCTTCTTCGATTTGCGCGCGGATTTGTTTAACGCGTGCTTCGATACCGACAGCCTGGCCAGCGCCATCGATTACTGTCGTGTTTTCTTTACCGATTTCGATGCGTTTGGCTTGACCCAGATCAGCCAGAGTTGCTTTTTCCAGTGTCAGGCCAACTTCTTCAGCAATCACTTGACCACCGGTCAGGATAGCGATGTCTTCCAGCATGGCTTTGCGACGGTCACCGAAGCCTGGAGCTTTAACAGCTGCAGTTTTCAGGATGCCACGGATGTTGTTCACAACCAGAGTTGCCAGCGCTTCGCCATCAACATCTTCAGCGATGATCAACAGTGGGCGGCCGGATTTTGCAACTTGTTCCAATACTGGCAGCAGATCACGGATGTTCGAGATTTTTTTGTCGAACAACAGGATGAACGGGTTTTCCAGGATAACGGATTGTTTTTCTGGATTGTTGATGAAGTATGGTGACAGGTAGCCACGGTCAAACTGCATACCTTCAACGATGTCGAGTTCGTTATCCAGGGATTTGCCGTCTTCAACAGTGATCACGCCTTCTTTGCCGACTTTGTCCATTGCTTTTGCAATGATATCGCCGATGTTGGCATCGGAGTTAGCAGAGATGGAACCAACTTGAGCGATTTCTTTGTTGGTTGTTGTAGGCTTGGACAGAGTTTTGATTTCAGCAACGATGGCTGTCACCGCTTTGTCGATACCGCGTTTCAAGTCAGTTGGGTTGAAGCCAGCTGCTACATATTTGAAACCTTCGCGAACGATGGCCTGTGCCAGAACTGTCGCTGTGGTTGTACCGTCACCAGCGTTGTCAGAAGTGCGGGAAGCCACTTCTTTCACCAGTTGTGCACCCATGTTTTCCAGCTTGTCTTTCAGTTCGATTTCTTTAGCTACAGAAACACCGTCTTTGGTGACTGTAGGCGCGCCAAAAGAGCGTTCCAGAACGACGTTACGGCCTTTAGGGCCCAGAGTTACTTTAACTGCGTTCGCCAGGATGTTGACGCCATTGACGATCTTCGCACGTGCGTCATCGCCAAAAATTACTTGTTTAGCTGCCATATTAATTCTCCGAATTCTTTAATTGATATCGTGGATGTCGATTACTTCTGTACGACCGCGAAGATATCTTCTTCACGCATCACCAGAACTTCGTTGCCGTCAACTTTGACAGCCTGACCAGAATATTTACCGAACAAAACGCGGTCGCCAACTTTAACGTCCAGGGCGCGAACTGTACCGTTGTCCAGCAATTTGCCAGGACCAACTGCCAGTACTTCACCTTGATCTGGCTTTTCAGCAGCAGCGTCAGGCAGAACGATACCGGATGCAGTCTTTGTTTCTTGATCCAGGCGTTTCACGATCAGGCGATCGTGCAGGGGACGAAGGTTCATACAAGCTCCTTTAAATTTTGCGAGTAATTACTATTGGAATTCAATTAGCTGGAGAGGGACTCGTTAGCACTCTCTCTCAACGAGTGCTAAGTATATGGGCGGGGGGATGGCTTTTCAAGGGCTAAAGTTTGGCCTGAAAAAATAATAATGTTGCAGTTTGATAAATTGAACTAAAAAACATATTTAAAATCAAACAATTAGCGGGATGTCTTCACTCTGTTTAGAAGAATTTCAGTTGTTTAGAAGAATCTCAGTTGTTTAGTCGGCACTTTGTGGAATGTCGAGTAAGTTGTCTGTTATCTAAAGAATGGATTATGTCGTTCTGTTAAGTAATTTCATTTTTAATAATGTATTGCTCCATCTTTGCATTATTGTTTAATTAACCTGATTCGGGTTTTGCCTGATGATTAGATTGAGCGCAGGCTCGATTTTGAGAAGTATTTCAATGAATTTTTTAAAAAAATTATTTGGTCAAAAGACTTTGACGCAGGATGTGCTGGTATTGGAAAATTATTATCAGGACAACCATTTTCCCAAAGTCGCTTCACTTGCCGATATTTATTATTGCTTTCGCCTGATTCTGGGGAGAAATCCAAATCCCGAAGAATGCCGGGGACATTCCGGCATGAGTGGCGTGGATCTAGATAAAGTTGTCAAGTCATATGTTCAGTCCGTGGAGTTTCAGAACAGGAATTTATTGGTTTCACAGGCCCAAAATATTGCTGAACGACAGATCGAAGGATTCAGGATTTATGTGGACCTGGACGATCATGCCGTTGGTGTACATATGGCAAACGCTTCGTACGAGCCGCATGTAACAAGCATTTTTAAGCAATACGTCAAGCCTGGAATGCGGGTTCTTGATATAGGCGCAAATATTGGATACTTTTCTTTATTGGCGGCAAGTCTTGTTGGTGATTCTGGCAAAGTGTTTGCAGTCGAGCCCAATGCCGAGAATTGCAAATTACTGGAGGCAAGCAAGAAATTGAATTCATACGCGCAAATTTCTGTGTTGCAATTTGCTGCAGGCAGATCTTGTGGCTTGTTATCGTTGAATACTTCATACAGCAACGGCACTACTTCGACCTTGAGTGATGACATGACATTGTTGCGGGCTAGCCGGACTGTCGCCGCCATGAAGCTGGACGACTACAGAGGTCTTGATGGTGGTGTCGATTTCATCAAGATTGATATTGAAGGCGCCGAATACAATGCTTTATTCGGTGCGCGTAATCTGCTGGAGCGTTGCAAACCTTTGATCATCAGTGAGTTTTCACCTACTGCAATGCCGGCTATCAGTGGTGTCGATGGGCGCGAATATCTGAAGTTCCTTGATACTCTGGCTTATGACATCAGCGTGATTGCTTTGGATGGTTCACTCCAGCATTGCGGTGCTGATCACGACAAAGTCATGGATGCATTCGTCAGCTCAGGTGTGGATCACATCGATATTTTTGCAACCCCAAGATAGTTTGCAAGCAGGCATCCCATCCCTGCCATTCTCAACATTTCAATGACAGGCATCCCCGGCATTACACTATCGTTAATGCCAGCGGTGCGGTCAGGGCTGTATAAGCATCATTATATAAATACCAAAGCATGTAGTTGCCGGTGGTCAGGTTAGCTGTATTGAGCGTGAGATTGCCCTGCATGCTGCTGGCATATTGCCAGGCCAATGAATTGGCCGTGCCTGGTACCACACCGGCGGCGTATACACCTATCCAGTTTTTTGTGCTGAGCTGTGCCTGTGGTACCTCGTAGGTGACCGTGATGTTGCTGCCTCTTGCTATCTGTGGTGTGCTGCTGCTGAGGCGGGCTGTGCTGCGTTTCCCGCCTATGCGGGGGTCGCAACGGCTGTTAAAATTATTATTTGCCGTTGCTTCGATATGGCCAGCCAGCCTGTGCAGGAATTGAGCGTCGTTGCTGCTACTCACACTGAAGTCATACCAGCCAAAACTGTTGCTCAGGCTATAGTCGAGCCGCAAACTTTGTCCGGCTACCAGGGTGTGCATGCTTGACAAGCTGCCATAGGCATTGTCGCTGATGATCAGCGTGCAAGTCTGGCTACTGTCTGTATTGGACAGGGTCAGCACGAGCTTGCCGTTGACAGTGTCATGCATAGTCTGCACTTCAGGCCTGTTTGTGGCGGTGCTGCTGCCCCGGCATTCGCGCATGAAGCCATTGGGCCCATAGACTGCGAGGTGATAACTGTCACCGCTCCAGTTCCAGACTTCTTTCTGTATCTGCTTGCCAGCTTCGACTGTGTAATACCATGGACCATCTGTGCGGGCTCTGGAGTACACGATGAAGGCGGCGCCCGTAGTACCAGTGTTGGTGAAGCTGACTTCAAGCTGTTTGCTGGCATTCTGGCGGGTTTGTACTGCCAGCTCATACGACAGGCGACAGGCTGGGCGTGGGCCCTGCAGCGCCTGATAAGACTCTTGCTGCGGCTGGATCTGGTTGACTGGAGGTACCGGATAAGGCTTGCCATTAACCGGCACATAGGCGGCAGTTTTAGGGACGGTGGCAGGCCAGTTCTGGTCAGGCGACTTGAAGTCAAATGCCGACGTCAGGTCACCGCAGACAGTGCGCCGCCATGGCGATATCTGGTTACAACTGACTGCAGCCCGGTTTTTACCCAGACCATTGACCAGCCACTCTTCAAGAAAGCGTAACTTTGAGGTGTGATCAAATAACTGAGAGCAGACTTTGCCGCCTTTGCTCCATGGCGAAATCACCAGCATGGGTACGCGCGGCCCCAGGCCTACTGGTTCATTGCCGGACTTTTCATAATAGCCGTTATCTGCCAGGGTTGATCGTCCCATGGCAGTCGTTACCGGAGGAATATCTGGCGGGACATGGTCAAAGAAACCATCGTTTTCATCATACATCAGCAAGAAAACAGTTTTGGCCCAGACTTCGGGTTCTGCCACCAGGGCAGCCAATAGTCTTGCCGTCAGATTTTCACCGGCATTTGGAGAGTTGGGTGCATGCTCGGTATAGTCATTGGGCGCACATATCCATGACACCTGGGGCAAGCGGCGGTTGCGTACATCATCGGCAAAGGCGCTGACCAGACCATCGCCTTTGCTACCACCCACGCTGGCACCTGGCGCCAATATACGGGCTTTTTGATACAGGGGCGAATTGCTGTTCAAGCGGCTGCCGTCAGCATTGACACGAAAATTTTTGAAATAGGCAAGGTAGTTGTCGCCGTAGTTATCCCATTCCTGATAGACCTTCCAGCTGACCTGATTCGCTTCCAGCACTTCTGCATAGGTCTGCCATGTGGGGGCGATGGCTGTCGTTGCGCTGGAGATGTCGTCATTGGCAGGTTCTGCATTGTAATAACCCCTGGCATCAATGTTGTACAGATTGCCCATGCTGCCCAGCCAGCCCTGGTTGGTACCGCTGAGCGAATACAAGCGGTTGGGGTCAGTGGCACCAAACACCGAGCAATGATAGGCATCACAAATCGTGAATGCATCGGCCAGCGCATAATAAAACGGCAGGTCACCACGGTCGAAATAGCCCATGGTTTGCACCGTCTTTTGCCTGACCCAGGCATCCCAGGCCTGCCAGGTTTGCTGCGAACCTTTCCACGAATGATTGGTGCCAACCGACAGTGCGCTGGTGTTCCTGACATCGAAATGAAAAGGCAGCACACTGCCGCCCGCCGGGTTGGGCTGTTGCCATACTGGTGCGCCGTTCGGCAGGCTGATGGCGCGTGGATCATCAAAGCCGCGTACCCCGGCCAGGGTTCCAAAGTAATGATCGAAAGAGCGGTTTTCCTGCATGAAGATGATGACATGGCCAACATCGGCCAGCGTGCCAGTGAGATTGTTCGCCGGTACGGCGAGTGCTTCCTGTATCAGACCGGGTAACAGGCCGGAACCTGCTGTCGCAGCAGAAAATTGCAAAAACCGTCTCCGGCTGTCAGAAATCATGGCGTCTCCTTTTTTTTGTGAAATGAAGCGGGGCTCAGCATTACATTGGCGGCGATAATATATTTCAAATATGTCAGTGACATGACGAAATTGAAAGAAATGCCTGGAGCCAGGATGGGGGTTTTTTGAGCCTATGGTCGGGGACGCCAGGAAATGCCATGCAGGCTGATCAGCCTGGTTTTGCGCTCGCTGCATTCTGACAAAATTGTCATGTTTGCGTCATCTCGTTGTCCTGATAGTGCTTCCATACTGTCCATCGTCACACATGCATCTGCAGCCTGTGTTTTATGGAAGATGAAAATTTCTGGGAGTAACAAGATGGTCGTTGATAGTTTTAGTTTCAGTTTCAGCCGGGGAGCAGGTCGCCCGCTCATGTTTGTATGCGCTGCTGTGTTGATCAACCTGGCCTTGCTCCTCAAGCCTGCTATGGCACATGAGCATCACCATGGTGCTGCGGTGGTTGATTGCGCCAGTGATAAAACTGAGGGTAGCAAGCCAGCTTTCATGGCAACCACAGCGAAGCCCTTTGCTGCGCTGATGGATGATGCCATGCAGCTTATGGATGAAGGCATGAAGTGTGCGCCCATGAATGGTCAGAGTGAGCATGACTTCATGAGCATGATGATTCCCCATCATCAGGGTGCCGTGGATATGGCCAAGGCGGTTTTACTGTATACCAAGGACCCGGCCGTCAGGAACCTGGCGCTGGGCATCATCGCTGAGCAGCAAAACGAAATCAAACTCATGCAACTCTGGTTGCAGCAGCATCCTCAGGCTGCTGGCAAATAGTGTCACTCAGTTCTTATTCAGTTGTGACTCAGTCGTCACCCCGCCAGAGTTTAAAACCTGGGTTATTCCTCTCATTTAAAAAAATCATCATGAAAAACAAATCAGCGTTCGCATTGATTGCGGCAAGTACTTTCATTGCACATACAGCCTGGGCCCTGCCTTCGACGCGTGACCGGGTGTACACGGCAGACCAGAACAGCAATACCATCTCGGTATTCAACCCCGCCAGCAATACCCTGGTCGGGCAAATCAGGCTCGGTAATCCGCGTCCTGATGTTTTGTCGCCCTTGTACAAGGGGCAGATCAATGTGCATGGCATGGGGTTTTCGCCAGACCATAAAACCTTGCTGGCGATATCCAATGGTTCCAACTCGGTAGTATTTATTGATACGGCCACCAACAAGGTCAAGGGTACGACTTATGTGGGCCGTTCGCCGCATGAAGGTTTTTTTACGGCGGATGGCAAAGAAGTCTGGGTGGTCGTGCGTGGTGAAGACTATATTTCAGTCATAGACCCGGTCACTTTCAAGGAGACGCGGCGCATACAGACTGACCTGGGCCCAGGCATGGTGCAATTCCATCCTGCTGGCAAGCTGGCGTTTGTGGTATCGAGCTTCACGCCCATGGTCGATGTGATTGATGTGGCTACGCATGAAGTCATCAAGCGTATTAAGGTGGTCAGCCCGTTCTCACCATTTTTGCAATTTACGCCAGACCTTAGTGAAGTGTGGATGACACACAAAGACGTCGGCAAGGTCACCCGCATCGACACAAAAACGCTGGAAGTGACCGGCGTGTTTGATACCGGCTTTATTTCCAATCACCTGGCTTTTGCCAACATTAATGGCAAGACCCTGGCCTATGTAACCATAGGCGGTGAGAATGTCGTCAAGGTATTCACGACAGACAAAGAGCCCAGACTGCTGGCCAGCATTGCAACCGGAGCCCTGCCACATGGTATCTGGGCGTCGGACGATCACAGCCGCATCTATGTCGGGCTGGAGAACGGTGATGGCGTTGATGTCATCGATACCGCCAGCAATAAAGTCATTGCCCACATGGCTGGTGGCCAGGCCCCGCAGGCGCTGGTGTATGTGTCTAACGTGGTAGAGAGTGCCGATGGTACCAATGGTGCCGCGAATCTGGTCCCGCGCAGCAATAATGAACCGGTGAACATAGGTTTAAAACCCGTGAGTAGTGAGGGCAGGGGCTTTGTCGTGTTGCGTAATCTGGGTATAGTGGATGCGCTGGAAGTGGCCTTGTTCAAGCTCAAGCCAGAAACAGTGTATACGGTTTATCTGGAAGGGCAGGGTACAGTGCTCGGGCGCTTGAAAACCGATGTCAAAGGGGCGACCAATTCGACCATGATAGGCCCAGTCAGGGAGGCGGTGAAGACTGATGCAGGTATTCCGGCGCAGCGACTGATTATCATGGAAGGTAATAGCACTTTGAATGCAGGGCAGGCAGCCCTGGTGAGTATGCCTTGATGCTTGATGTGCCGCTGTTTTCAATGGGAATACGGCATGCCTCCTGGATACCCGCCTGCGCGGGTATGACGAGTTTAAGCTTCTTTGTTGCGCATTAAAATTGCCGTGATTTTGCTTGTCAGGAACTGCGAAATATGCAAAATCTTTCGTCGTCATACCCGCGCAGGCGGGTATCCATGCCTGATAAGCCGCAAGCTTTACTCAGCGTGGCACCTGCTGGACTGATGCTAAAATTGGTAACCCAGGTCAAATCAATATGGAACACGGATGACCATACTAGTCATAGAAGATGATCAGAAAACCGGCGACTACCTGAAGAAGGGTTTGCGCGAATCAGGTTATGCCGTTGATCTTGCCAGGAATGGCATTGATGGCCTGCATCTCGCCATGGAGCAAAGCTATGAACTGCTCATCCTCGATGTCATGATGCCCGGCCTGGATGGCTGGACAGTGATGCAATCGCTGCGCAGCAAGCAGGACATGCCTGTGATTTTCCTGACTGCGCGCGACCATGTCGATGACCGGATACGCGGCCTACAACTAGGCGCAGATGATTACCTGGTCAAACCTTTTTCATTTACTGAGCTGGTGCTGCGCATCCGCACTTTGTTGCGCCGTGGAGTCAGGCGTGATGCCGACATCTATCAGGTCGCCGACCTGCAGCTTGATACCGTGCGTCATAAAGTTACCCGTCAAAATTTACCCATCGTACTGACCAGTAAAGAGTTCATGTTGCTGCATCTGCTGATCAAGCACCAGGGCGAGGCATTGTCGCGCACTATCATCGCATCCCAGGTATGGGACATGAATTTTGACAGTGATACCAATGTCGTTGATGTTGCCGTCAAACGCCTGCGTGCCAAGCTGGATGCGCCGTTTGAGAAAAAACTCATCCATACCGTGCGTGGCGTGGGTTATATGTTTGCGGAAAATCCATGAATTTCTGGCATACATGGAGCCTGACCCGGCGCGCGACCACACTGTTTTCTGTGCTGGTTTTTGTCATCATGAGCAGTCTGGGCATGTATTTATATACCTCGGCCAGGCAGGCTCTGGAGCAGCGTGCCGACTATACCCTGATAGGCAGGGTAGAGCACTTCCGCACCCTGTTCCGTGATCTCTACAATATCCAGCAGATGGAGGCACACCCCACTTTGTTTGAAAGCATGCTCGGCAATGAACAGGATGTGCGTATTTTTCGCAGGCTTGGTGATGCGCCTTTCATCAACGTCAATCCCGGGGCTATGTCACCGCCAGCGATGAAGCCGGTCGATCTCGGCGTGCCATTAACGCTGGGGGCCTTGCAAGACGGTAAGCGCGATGATGGTGTACGGGTACGCTGGGTCGCAGCCCTCGCAGAAGTTGGCAATCATAAAGACAAGGTAGAAATCATCGCCGCCTATGTGATGACGCAAGAATCTGCTGTGCTATCAACTTACCTCCTGCGTGTGATTGCCGCAGTTGCATTGACGGTGTTACTGACCAGCGTGTTGAGTTACCTGATCTTGCGACGCGGCCTCTTGCCTGTCGCGACCATGAGCCGTCAGGCCGCGCAGATCAGTCCTAAAAACCTGTCCTTACGCCTGTCAGCAACAGACATGCCGCCAGACTTGCGCAAGCTGGCCCTCGCCTGCAATAACATGCTGGACAGACTGGAAGCAGGCTTCCGGCAACTTTCACAATTCTCATCAGACCTGGCGCATGAATTGCGCACACCCGTCAATATTCTGATGGGACAGACCCAGGTGGCACTCGCGCAGGCCAGGGAGCTGGAGGAGTATGAAAGCCTGCTTGAATCCAATCTCGAAGAATATGCCCGGCTGGCGCGCATCATCGAAAACATCCTGTTTCTCGCTCATATCGATCATGCAGGTTTTGTGCTCGAAAAAGAGCCGCTATCAATGGCAGCAGAGATGGGTAAGCTGATTGATTATTTCGACATCCTGGCACAAGAGCGCGACATGCATTTTGCTGTTGATGTTGGTGGCATTGATGGCATTATCCATGCCAATCCCCTGATGTTGCAGAGGGCACTCAGTAATCTGTTCATTAACGCCATACGCCATGGGCAAGCCGGGACGGTGATACAGGTGAAAGCCATCGCCAGCAGCGAAGGGGCAAGGATCAGCATCGTCAATCAATGTGCTGCCATTGCGCAGCCGCAACTGGACAAAATGTTTGACCGCTTCTACCGCGGCGACAGCGCCCGCAACAGCCATACGGAATCAAATGGCCTGGGCTTGTCCATCGTCAAGGCTATCGTCGATTTGCATGGCGGACATGTCATTGTCAGTTATAACAAGAATGAACAGGCTATTGCTTTGGATTTGTTTTTCCCGGGATAAAACAGGCGGTTCATCCAGCATTGAATTTTTTTAATATTTAATTTTGGTCGAACAACCAAAATTTCTTGTATTTTGGGCTTTGCTGGATTAAGCTTCAAATATTGGTTGATTAACCAAATATTGAAAGCAGCTCACATGCAAGCTCCGACTGACATTTCTGCCAAACATTTACCCGTTCGCATGGTCTTGCTGACCGGGCCCATGGGCAGCGGCAAGTCATGTGCAGCCCGGAGTTTCCAGCAACTGGGCGTGCCTGTTATTGATACTGATCTGCTTGCCAGAGCAATACATCAAGACCCGCAACATCCTGTAATGAAGCAAATTGCACAGGAGTTGCCGCAACTGTTGACAGAAGATGGCTGTTTGCGGCGTGGCAGCTTGCGCACGATGCTGACGCATGATGCACATGCCAACCGTCGCTTGCTGTACCTGTTGAAACCTCATGTGCTGGCAGCAATACGGCAATGGACTGTGCAGCAAACTGCACCGTATGTGATCTGGGAAACCGCGCTCTTGCCTGATGAACCTGGCGGCTTCATGTACGATAGCGCTTTGCTGGTGCATGCTGACGTCCAAATTCGGCTGCGACGCGTGCGTCAGCGTAACCCTGACTGGACTGAAACTGATATCAGGCAGGTTTTCAATATGCAGGCCACATTGGATCAGTACCGGGAATACGCCGATGCCGAGATCATCAATCAGGGCAGCATCATGGAGCTGGAACAGGCAGTCTTGCAGCAACACCTTACTTTTATGTCGCACTGGAGCACACAATGAAAAAAATCGCATTCTCTGGCACTCTGGACCCGATCACCAATGGTCATTTATGGGTGATACAAGAGGCTCGCGCTTTGGCAGATGAAGTGGTGGTTTTTATTTCTGAAAACCCGGTAAAGAAGCCGCAGTTTGATGCGATCGAACGCAAGGACATTATCGAGCGCAGCGTGGCTGAATGCGGCTGGCATAATGTCAGTGTGGTTATCGTCAAGGGTGATTACACGGCCCGTGCCGCCAAGCGCCACGGCATAGAGTATCTGGTGCGCGGCATACGCAATACTTCAGACTTTGATTATGAAAACCTGATACAGCAAACCAATGTCGATGTGCTTGATGGTGCCAAGACTCTTTTTGTCATGCCACCGCGTGATCTTGGCTCGGTCAGTTCCAGTTTCGTGCGGGCCTTGCAGGGGCCAGTGGGTTGGCACTGGACGGTAAAAAAATTCATGCCTATGCCCGCTTATATCGCCTGGATCAAAAGCTGGTTGCGCACTGACTGGCAAAAACTTTGGGAGGGTGCTGGTGTTGAGGCAAGCAAACTGGACCACTGGTTTGATTATCTGACCGGTGATGATGCCTATGGCGCAGCACGCCGGACTTATCATAATCTTGATCACCTGGTGCATGGCCTGAGTGAGATATCGGCTTGGGCGAGTAATACGGGTGCCAGCAAGACCGACGTAGCAATATTGAAAAAAGCCTTCTGGTTTCATGATGCTGTCTATGGCGACAAACACACCGATTTGTCGAATGAAGAGCAAAGTGCCAGGTTGTGGTTGGACGCGGGTCTGCATACAAAAAATGCACAAGATGCGCAAGCGGTGGCTGACCTGATACGAGTGACAGATCACTTCCAGAGCGCCAACGTCAATCATCCTTTGAAAGACGCCATGCTGGGTGTCGACCTGGCGATACTGGGGCAGGCAGCAGATACCTATGATGTTTATGCCGCGGCCGTGCGGCTGGAATACAGTGAAGTTGATGATGCGACTTACCAGGCTGGCAGGGGGCGTGTATTGAGCCATTTTGAAGTACAGGCAGCGGCAGGTAAATTATTTGCCGATGCCTGGTTTGCCGAGTTGTATACCAGTCAGGCCTTGCTTAATCTGCAGCGGGAAAAAACGCAATTGCAGTAGTTGAAATGAGCAGCAGTAAAGCTGACAAGTCAGGCATGTGGTCAGAAATATAAGGCAGGCTTCCTCCACTAAGTCTTACTCAATTGAGTGAGGCTTGCCCTGGCTTGTTTCACCAGCGTATTGGTCAGGCGCGCCAGTCGCGGCGTCTGCACTTTCCAGTGGTGCCAGTACAGGGCCACATCCACAGGATGATGCGGCATAAGCCTGATCAACTTGTCCTGATCCAGATTTTCCAGCATGACATCAGGAATCACACCCCAGCCCAGTCCCAGTAAAATCGACTGGTTATACGGTGTCGTTGCTGGTACATAGTGTGTGGGGTAGGCATGTTCCTGTAGCCCAAAATGTTCGAGCAAAATCTGTGCTTGCAATTTGTCCTTGCGATTGAAGGTTAGTACCGGAGCCAGTCTGGCTGCTTCTCGCGTCATCCCTTGCGGGAACCAGCGCTGGCAATATTCTTTGCTGGCAACCGGATGGTAACGCATGAACCCCAGCGACACCGCCTGGCAACCCCGCATCGCATTTTGTTCAGCAGAGAGACAGCCGAGCACCATGCCGCTTTCCAGTAAGTCATGGGTGTGATCCTGATCATCGATCAACACTTCAAGCAAGATATTTTCAGCGATCAAAAATCCTGCAAGGGCAGGCAGTAACCAGCTATCGAGACTATCGGCATTGACGCCCAGGGCAATGCTGATGGCTGCACTTTGCTGGCCGGCAAATTCGCTTTGCAAATCCTGTTCAAGTTCTGCCACCCGGCGCAAGTGCTGTACCAGCTTTTGTCCGGCTGCCGTGGCGCGGCAGGGGCGGCTGCGCACCAGCAGGGTATTGCCCAGCTCCATTTCCAGTGCCTTGATGCGCTGGGAAATGGCCGAGCTGGTCAGGTTCAGGGCCTGCGCAGCCTGTTCCAGGCTGCCATGGTCAATGACACTGAGGAAGGCTTCGCATTGGCGGCTGTCTAATCTTGTTTGCATGTTTCTTTAGATAGATTCATAAGTCTGGGGGTTTTGAGGAAGAACCACTAAACACGGAGACATAAAGCCACAAAGAATTCAAAGAATTAATTAAGTTAAGAAAATTTAATGAAATCGGAAATATTTTAAATTTACTTCATATTAAACCTTTTTTTGCCCAAACTCCCTGTATCGACAAACGGGAGACAGATGATGTTGGCTTTTATACTCAAGGGCATGGGCATGAGTGCAGGTTTGATCATGGCTATCGGTTCGCAGAATGCCCATGTCTTGCGCATGGGTTTGCGCAAACAACATGTGGCTTTGACGGTGATGATCTGCATCGCGTGTGAAATGCTGCTGATACTGGCCGGAGTGGCGGGCATAGGTGGCATGATCAATAGCCAGCCAGTTTTGCTGACGATAGCCCGTTGGGGCGGGGCGGCGTTTTTGATCTGGTATGGCGTGCGCTCTCTGCGGGCGGCAGCTAGCCAACAAAGCCTGGTCGCTGAAGCCGGGGAGCTGAGCCTGACGGCTGGCAAGGCCACACTGGCAGTGCTGGGTGCGACCTTGCTCAATCCCCACACCTATCTCGATACGGTGGTGTTGCTGGGTGCCATAGGTGGCCAGCAGCCAGGCAATGGCAAGTACTGGTTTGCCGTGGGTGCCGTCTTGAATGCGACGATCTGGTTTGCGGCTTTGGGCTTTGGTGCGCGCCTGCTCGCTCCCTGGTTTGCCAAACCCGTGGCATGGCGGGTGCTGGATAGCCTGGTCGGCATCGTGATGCTGATGCTGGCGATTAATTTAATGCTGGGTTGATCTGGTTTTGAGCTGGACGTTTGTTGAAAAGCCCGAATTGTGATAACTTCTGCGCATGAAAAAATCCTGGCGTTTATTGATTGCTTGCCTGTTACTGGTACTGCTGCCCTTGCAGGGCTTTGCTGTCGCCAGTAAGCTAGGCTGCGCTATGGATATGCCTGTCCAGTCTGGTATTGCTGTTGCCAGTGGCAATGAACATTGCCAGCCAGTTGTCAAGGCTGGCGGCGCTCCCTCCGAAGCTGTGAAAGGCACGGTCGGCGATCATTGCAAGTCTTCTTCACCCTGTTGTATGGGCATCGCCCTG
The DNA here is from genome assembly GCF_049340245.1 of Undibacterium sp. TC4M20W. NCBI lineage: Bacteria > Pseudomonadati > Pseudomonadota > Betaproteobacteria > Burkholderiales > Oxalobacteraceae > Undibacterium > Undibacterium sp. TC4M20W. Next base: position 67,565 of record NZ_JBMPPI010000023.1, on the reverse strand, counting down.
ATGCCTGCATCTTCAATTTCTGCATTTATACCTGCGCATGATGATGCTCAGGTATTGGCGGTCCTGTTACCGGCATCTGTGCCAGCGCGTATGCTGGAACGTCCTCCTAAGGCTGTTTTCGTCTGAATAATTAGTTTGTTCGTAGGTTGGGCTGCGCCTTATCAGCCCAACACTGGGCGTTTGAATAAGGTTAACGTTTGTTGAGGCCGAGTGTTGGGCTGGTAAACCGTAGCCCAACCTACAAGCTCAGCCCAACATGCGTGGGTAGCCCAAGTTACGAATACTTCCCCCATTTGACGGAAACACATTTTTTACCGCGAGGACTTCATGTCGCACATACATTACCGATATCTGTTACCGGCATTGCTGGTGATGACTGGCTGCGCCAGTTTTGATATCGATCAGAGCACGCAAAAACTTAATCAGCAATATCCGGCTTACACCCAGGGCAAACTGGCGCTGGCGAGCAAGCCTGAGCAACAAAAAAACATGCAGGAGCAGGCAGCAAGCTTGTTGGCACAACCTTTGTCGCAAGACGCTGCTGTACAACTGGCCTTGCTCAATAGTCCAGCCTTGCAAGCCATGCTGGCGCAGCATCAGGCTGCAGGCGCAAGCGCAGCGCAAAGCGCCCGCATCACCAATCCGCTTTTTACGTTTGAACGCAACCGCCAGTCAGGTGAACTGGAACTGGGCCGTTTGCTGAGTTTTGGCCTGCTGGACTTACTGAGCCTGCCGCAAAGGCAGACCATGGCACAGCATAGCCTGGCACAGGGCCAGACGCAGTTGAGCCTGGATGTCATAGACAGCGTCAGCCTGGTGCGTGTTGCCTGGGTCAAGGCAGTCGCAGCACAACAGAGCCTGGAATATGCCAGACAAGTCGGTGAAGCGGCCGATGCCAGCGCCATACTGGCAGAGCGCATGCACAAGGCGGGCAATTTCAATAACTTGCAGGCTTCGCGCCAACTGGCTTTCAAGGCTGACGCGGTGGCACAGCTCAGTTTTGCCCGGCATGCCAGTCTCGCCACCCGTGAAGAATTGGTGCGCTTGCTGGGTCTGAATGATGAACAGGAAAAAACACTGAATTTACCTGAGCGTCTGCCGGATTTGCCAGCAGCACCGTTGGCCGCAGAAAGCCTGGGTCCCCAAGCGAGCAAAAACCGTCTTGACATACAACTGGCAAAACAGGAGCTTGATGCCGCCACAGCACGCCAGGGTCTGAGTCTGGTTAGCAGCTTTACCGATATCGAACTGGGTATCAGGCGCGACACCAATTTTGATGCAGCGGGACATGGTGAGATCAAACGTGGTGTTGAGGTCAGCCTGAGGTTGCCCCTATTTGACTGGGGTGATGCGCAGAGAACGGCCATGAATGCGAATACCCTGGCCGCCAGTTATCGCCTGCAGGCGACGGTGAACAATGCTGGTTCACACTTGCGTGTCAGCTACTCAGCCTATCGCAACATGTACGATATCGCCCGGCAATACCGCGACGAGATACTGCCTTTGCGCAAACGCATCTCGGCAGAAAACCAGTTGCGCTACAACGGCATGTTCATCAGCGTATTTGAATTGCTGGCCGACAGCCGCGAACAAATCAATAGTGTGTTGGCCGCCATCAATGCAGAACAACAATTCTGGCTGGCAGATGCAGCCTTGCAGGCTGAGTTGCTGGGGCGCCCGTCAGCAAGTAATCTGAATCCCGTTAAATCAACTGCCACGGCAGAAGCAGCGCATTGATCTCTAGAACTCAATTCATAAATAGGTTGAGATGCGTTTGTCTCATAACGTGGGCTGGCAAGGCGGACGAGGCAGTCAATAGCTTTGCCTATTGACAACGAGTCCAACGCAGTCCAGCACGCGTTATGAGGCAAACCCTTCGGGAACTGACGATTTGGGCGCATTGCTGCGTTGTGCCGCTTGCTAAGGCACCAGCCTTAGCTACGCGTCACGCCTTGCACTGCATCCCAAATCGTCTTGTTCGCACTCATCCTATTTATGAAATGAGTTCTATATCTGCGAAGGAAATAACATGAGTACAAGAAGAGATTTTTTTAAATTGGCGAGCATCGCCGGCGGGGCACTCGCAGCAAGCACCGTCAGCAAGGTGGTATTGGCAGCCTTGCCAGAAGCAGTCACACAAATTAGCCCGGATACCATGCCGCCACTGCAGCCCAAGAACGGTCGCCCATACAATCCGGTCGTGACCCTGAATGGCTGGACGCTACCATGGCGCATGAATAATGGTGTCAAGGAGTTCCATCTCGTGGCAGAGCCAGTCGTGCGCGAAATGGCACCCGGCATGAAAGCGCATCTATGGGGTTATAACGGCCAAAGTCCGGGCCCGACGATAGAGGTGGTGGAGGGAGACAGGGTACGCATCTTTGTCACCAACCGTTTGCCTGAACATACGAGCATACACTGGCATGGCCAGCGCCTGCCAAATGGCATGGACGGCGTATCCGGCCTGACCCAGCCGTCAATACAGCCGGGCAAGACCTTTGTCTATGAATTTGTCGCACGTCGCCCGGGTACCTTCATGTATCACCCACATGCTGATGAAATGACGCAGATGGCGATGGGCATGATGGGCTCATGGGTTACCCATCCAAAAAATAAGCATCCGCAGATTGATGAAGTCGACAGGGATTTTATATTTCTGCTCAGTGCTTATGACATAGAGCCAGGTGCATTCAAACCTAATATCATGACCATGACAGACTTTAATTTGTGGACATGGAATAGCCGCGTCTTCCCCGGCATTGATACCCTGAACGTGCGCAAGAATGACAGAGTCAGGATACGCGTAGGTAATCTGACGATGACCAACCACCCCATCCATATCCATGGCCATGAATTCACCGTGACAGGCACAGATGGCGGCCCGGTACCAAGAACTGCACGCTGGCCCGAGGTAACGACGGATATTGCCGTCGGCCAGATGCGCCAGGTGGAGTTTGTCGCCGACGAAGAAGGCGACTGGTCCTTCCACTGCCACAAGAGCCATCACACCATGAATGCCATGGGCCATAATGTGCCGTCGATGATAGGTGTTGATCACAAGGACGTGGCAGACAAAATCAACAAACTCATTCCCGCTTACATGACCATGGGGGACAAGGGCATGGCCGACATGGGCACTATGGAAATGCCCTTGCCTGACAATACTCTGCCCATGATGACAGGCGAGGGGCCGTTTGGCGGGCTGGAAATGGGCGGCATGTTCAGCGTAGTCAAGGTGCGCAAAGACCAGAAGCCGGGGGATTATAAAGACCCTGGCTGGTTCCGGCATCCCAAGGGAACTGTCGCTTTTGAATATGCCGGACCGGTGGCAGATGCACCGCGCCAGCCGGCTCAGCCTGTTGATACGCATGCTGGCATGAAGCATGGCTCACGTGCCATGCCGGAGCTTGAAGTACAGGTGCGCAAGCCGCAAGGTCATAGCGGGCATTAAGTTTCATAAAAAAATGGGGAAATCAGTAAACTTGATTTCCCCAATCTTACCTTACATTTACTTTCTTATTTCGCCGTAATGGTCACAGGCATATTCACAGTTGCACTCCTGCCAGTGTTATCAGTTGCGGTGATTTTCAAGGTGTAGTTGCCGGTCACGGGGCTGCTCCAACTGGTTGTGATATTCATGCCGCTCATCGCAAAGTTCAAACCCAGTGGCGCGCCACTGATAGAGATAGATAGCGACGTTGCGCCAGGCGCCGAGATGCTGATGGTGCCCGTCAAAGCCTTGCCAGCCACACCCGTCATGGCTGGTGCATTGATGCTCAGGCCAGATGCGACGATGCTGATGTTGAATACCGCCTGATTGCTTAATCCTGTCTTGCTGTCTTTGACGATGACAGTGACCACATATTTGCCTACCAGCGGGCTGGTCCAGCTGACGACACCTGTCTGGCTGATACTCATGCCGGACGGTGCGCCACTCAGGCTGTAAGTCAGTGCATTGGCTGAAGTCGCGTTTACATTGAACGACAAGGCACTGCCTGCCACGCCATTGATGGTGCTGGCAGTCACCGCAGGCGGCACAGGCGCTGTAATCGTCACAGTATATGTACCCTTGCCACTCTGGCCCGTTGCTGCATCCAGCGCATTCACGGTCACGGTATAAGTGCCCACAACAGGTGTGGCCCAGGTGACGTTGCCAGCGCTGCTGATCGTCATGCCCGATGGATTACCACTCAGACTGTAAGTCAGGGGATTGCTGGAACTTGCTGACACTGTAAAGCTCAATGCCGTGCCGGTCTGGCCACTGATACTGGCAGATGCCACCGTTGGTGCTGGTGTGATGACAGTGCCGCTGAGTGTGCTCAGCAAGTTGCTGACATTCGGTGTACCCAAACCAGTCAACTGATCATGCCCGGTCTTGGCTGTGCAAGCGGCACAACTGCCATTGCTGCCCTTGGCAACGTCAGCAAATACACTGGCATAACTGCCTGGTACGCTGGAGATTTTGTTATACAGCACGGCGTGGGGTGCACCCAGTACTGTTTTGCCAGCCTGCACCAGAGTCGCATTGGCGACCGCGATGATGCCTGCCCACTGCGGTGTCGCCAGGCTGGTACCACCAGCACTGACCCAGTTGACTGTGCTGCTGCCTGGTGTCATGACGGCGACATACTGGCCAGTGTTTGGATCAGAATTCATGGACACATCAGCCACTGTCCTGCGGGCAGGTGCGCCCATGCCTGGTACTGTCGTATTTTGATAGGCAGGTGTGGCCGTATAAGCACTGACACCACCACCGGTATTTGCCCAGGCTACTTCTGTCCTGCTACTACCAGAATAAGTCAGGCTGGTGCCGCCCACTGCTACTACATTCGGTGACACTGCTGGCCATTCAACAGCGGGGCCATTGTCACCGGATGCGGCAAGATAAGTCATTTTTGCTGTCGTGAATGTGCTTTCTACACCTGCAGTCCAGCTGCCTTCGGATGAGCCAAAACTCATGGACACCACGCCCGGCCCCATGGCATTGGCCAGCCGTATACCACCGACCATATTACTCATCGAAGAATCGGACGCTTCAATAAGGATGATGCGTGCCAGTGGTGCAGTCGCATGTGCCCATTGCACATCAAGTGCGATCTCGGTTGCCCAGCCAGAATCATAAGCTGGTGTGGTGCTGCTCATGCCACCTGCACTGGTGCTGAACACGACAGAGAATTCACATCCTGCCGCGCTTGATGCCGCAGCCAAAGGCAAGCTTGCGTTGGCGGCAATGCTTTTTACGGTACATGCAGGCAGCCCAAATTTCTGATTGAAGGCATTCAGTTCAGCCATGATATTGGGATCATGTTTTGCATTGACGATGTAGATAGTCTGGCCTGCGCCGAGTTGTGCAGCCTGCGCTGCAGTGAGGCTGCTCAGGCTGGCTGGCAGTGTTGGCATGCCATAGGCGGTGCGTATTTGTGCTGGTGTAAAAGTAGATACTACCCCTGTACCAGCAGATGGCAACACATCACCCTGGCCCGTCGCGATAGGAGCCGGTGTGAATTGTGGACGGGGCAGAGCGCGTATCGCCGACACTGTTAAACCACGGCCACGTACACCTTGCCATTCGCGTGGTATGGCTTGCATCGCTGCAGGCATGCGGGCTGATCTGCTGCCATCAATCGCATCAATATCGGCAGGTGCATCCAGCAATACCGGGGCCAGATGAAATGTTGGTTGGGTATTCAGCGCCGCCACATCAGGTGGCAGAACTGGTACTGAGATTTCCAGTGTAGTCGTGCCTGTAGCAACTTCTGCGGGTGGCAATGCGACAACAGCATTGCTGACCTGGGGGCTGTCACCGCCGCAAGCTGTAAGTATGCTTGCGCTTATTAAAATACTCAGGCAGCTAAGTGAACTGATTGAACTGAATGAGCTAAATGAGTTGGAAACTGTTCTTTTTGAATTAATCACGTGTGCACTCCGATATCAGCAGAGGGCGGTGATTCGGTAGTCATGCGCGGCAGTTAACAACTGCAACGACAACATCACCGGTAACCCCGCTGCCATGGCGCATATGCGCTGTAGGCCGGTGGCTTTGCGTCCCCATCTTTCAACGGGTTTGCCCTCAAGTTTTTTGGAAACTAATTTGAATCATCTATTTGAAACATTTATTTGAAACATCTATTTCAAACGTCTAAATGACGAATTCAGGATATGAATATTTCCGCCCAAATGAAAGCGGAAAAATGTCAAGGATTGTTGAAATCATGCAGCTAAAACAAACTTCGATTTCGCTTTGATAATGGAAAATGAAAATAGTTGTTTTGCTGGCTTTTGAATACAACAAAAGTGTTAATTTGTAAAATCATTTCCACTATTAAATCCGTCATGGCAGCATCGCGGGCCAGGATTCGTATCCTTTTTTATTTGAATTGAACATAACAAAATGCACATGAAACATTCTTCAACAATTTCCCGCACTATTTTTCTGCTTGGTCTGGCACTCACTTGCGCAAACTCGCAGGCTGCAAAAATCAGCCTGGACGATTGCGACTTGATTACCGCAAAACCTTTGCGTGCAGATTTCAAGGAGTGGTTGGCTAAGAACCGCAAACTCGCTGCAGAGGGCAATGTAGAGGCGCAAACCTATGTTGCGGCAGAGGCAAATAACCGCCTCGCATGCCTGGAAGAAAAAATCACTGAAAAATCAGGATGGTCAATGACCATGAGCAGTGCAGATGGCACGAGTGAAACAACATCCAATCCCAGTATCCCGAACATCAAGAAAAATGCAGATGCCTTTGCCGCATTGAAAGACGCCGTCAAATACACACATCAGGCTGGCGCGAGCGATCCGGCTTATCGCGGCATGTCGGCGCAGCTGGTCTTGCGATATCTGGACGTCTTACCAGAATCACTGGAAACAGCTTATGAAGATGTGGCTGGTGCCAATCAGCTCGAATGCGTGCTCAAGCGTCAATTTGGCAAGCGCGATGCCAAGTATGCCTGTGCATCGCACCGTACAACACTCGCCCAACTAACGACGAAAATATCGGCAGAGCGTCGCGCCATTCTTGATCAAAAAGCGCAGCAATGGGGTGCCGATTTTCCTATAAAATAAGTTGCACTACGATATTTTTTGAGAAGTTTTCATTTGTCATGACAGGTCTGTGTGTTGGATAACGCACAGACCTGTTGCCCATGCTCAAGCAAAATATTTTCTACAGAAGTCAACAGATGCGCAGGCCAGACGTTATAGGCATATGCGCAGGATGTATTTCTGTGATTAAAAAGGAGTACGCAATGAAAACCATGACATGCAAAAAAGTATTGATGGCAGGTGCTGCTTGTGCAGCCTTGTTCATGACAGCGCAGTCCCAGGCACAGAATGTCGGTGTTTCCGTGCAATTTGGGCAGCCAGGATTTTATGGTCAGGTAGATGTAGGTAACTTTCCCCAGCCACAGGTGATATACCGTGAACCTCGTATCATTGAAAGAGTACGCGTTGTTGAACCTCCGGTGTATCTGGTGGTGCCAACTGTGCACAGGAACAACTGGGGACGTTATTGCTACAGCTATAATGCCTGCGGCCGTCCGGTCTATTTTGTACAGGAAAACTGGTACAACACACAGGTAGTGCCACGTTACCGTGATGGTTATTATCGTGACCATAATTACAGGCATGATGCCTATCGCCGTGATGAGTATTGGCGCGATGACAGACGCGACAGGCGCTACGATGAACATGAGCGCCATGGACACGAGCGCGGCAGGGAACATCCTGAACATTAATTTGGCTATTAATTGCTTGCCAGATTTCAACGGTGAATAAGGCCGGCGATTTTTGGCTTACATCAAAGGTCATAGGTATTAACAAGGGCTGCAGTGCAGCCCTTGTGTCTATCTTCTATCCATACTGAGCAATTTTTCTTTCCAGATGTGAATTGCCATTGACCAGAAAGTGGGAATGTCAGTGATTGATGAGGGCATGTTCAGTCCAAGAAATTGTGCTGCCGGTATCAGCGCTTCATGCAGCACATCATTGTCACCACGGTCAAAAGCCAGCGCACCGGTTTGCTTGGACAATTTTTCGCCATCTGCATTAGTGACGACAGGCACATGCAAATAATACGGTGTGGGCAAGTCCAGTAATTCTTGCAGATAGATTTGCCGTGCAGTGGAATCTATCAAATCTGCGCCACGCACCGCATGCGTGATGCCTTGCGCGGCATCATCGACTACCACCGCTAGTTGATAAGCCCAGAAACCATCGGCACGTTTCAATACAAAATCCCCCACCTCGGTCGCCAGGTTTTGCTGCTGCATGCCAGCCATGCGGTCTTCAAAGCGATAGATTTGATCTGGTACGCGCAAGCGCCAGGCACGCGCTGTCTTGCCATCTGCCAGACCATGACGGCAAGTGCCCGGGTAAATCTGACTGGCTGTGTCACCCAGGCGCAGGCGCGAATCAGCGATTTCCTTGCGTGAGCATGCGCAGGGGTAAAGATTATTGCCCAGTTTTTGCAAGGCAGCTTCATACAGATGCTGGCGCTGGCTTTGCCAGGTGATGTCGCCATCCCAGAGCATACCGCAGCGTTGCAGCGAGTTAATAATGTACTGGTCTGCGCCTTTGACATTCCGGTCAAAGTCCAGGTCTTCCATACGCAGCAGCCATAGCCCATCATGGGCTTTTGCATCAAGATAGCTGGCCATGGCAGCGACCAGCGAACCCATATGCAAGGGGCCAGTCGGTGAAGGGGCGAAACGTCCTATGTATTTTTGCATCATCTGTTTTGTTGGCATGGATGTTCTTCAATTACCTATCAACATGCGTTGCACGACAGGGTCTTGCAACTTCTGTAAAAACCACAGCAAGGCCTTGCCCTTGTTGGCATTGCGCCAGACCAGGCGGTTATCTTCTGGCGGGCGGTGGGCGCTGGTTTTCTTTTCTATCAGCGCACCACTGCGCAAATGGGGCAATGCAAGGCGGCGCGGCAAATGGCCGCAACCCAGGCCTGCCAGTTGTGCTGCCAGCTTGGCATGCATGGTGGGCACGGTCATGGTGTCCTGGCCGCTCAACAAGCCAGCCGTCATCGATGGCAGGGTCAGGCCAGTATCACCGATGGCGATCGCCCTGTGCGCCTGCAAAATCGCCGGTGTCAGCGGTTCTGCAGCCTGTGCCAGCGGGTGTTGCGGTGCTACTGCAAACACCCATTCCACACTGCCCAGCAAGCGGGTCTGGAATTCACCCTGCATGCGTATGGCGTCCGGCCCGTAATAGGCGGCACCTATGGCCAGGTCAGCACGGCCAGACACCATGGTTTCCCAGACGCCGGACAATATCTCCTGGCTGATACGAATGCGCGTGCCACAAGCCTGTTGTTCAAATTCCTTGATCAAGGGAATGATATCGTCGAATTGTATGATGCCATCAATGACAATGCGTAGCTCAGCCTCCCAGCCGCTGGCGGCACGTTTCACGCGATTTTCCAGCTCCTGAGCGGCATTCAGCAAATGCCTGCCTTGCAGCAATAATTCCTCTCCCGCGATGGTCAGCTTGGCCCTGTGGCCACGCCTGTCATAGAGCAGTACATCCAGGTCTTCTTCCAGCTTGCGTATGCTGTAGGTGATGGCTGAGGGCACTTTATCCAGGGCCGCCGCAGCTGCCGCAAAGCTGCCCTTGCGGTCTATGGCGTCGAGGATTTGCAGGGCTTCAAGGGTCAGGTTCATGCTTGTTCAAATAATTTGAATGAGTTGTATGAAATTCTACCCTTATGTCAAAGAATTTGCATGTATATAGTGTGTACATCGCCTGAACACATTCTTCAGGAAATTTGAAAGGGACTTATATGATTACGCTCAGACCATCACAAGATCGCGGCCACGCCGAGCACGGCTGGCTGAAATCACATCACAGTTTTTCATTTGCAGAATATTATGATCCAGAGCACATGGGTTTTGGACCATTGCGTGTGATTAATGACGACTGGATCGCTCCTGCCATGGGTTTTGGTACGCATCCTCACCAGAACATGGAAATTATTACTTATGTCCTCGAAGGTGCGATTGCGCACAAAGACAGCATGGGCAATGGCAGTACGATACGTCCAGGCAATGTGCAGTATATGAGTGCAGGTACTGGTGTGCGCCATTCGGAATTCAACCCGGCCAATAACGAGCACACACGTTTGCTGCAAATCTGGATACAGCCAGACCAGTTGGGTGGCGAACCTCTTTACGGCGAAAAAGAATTCAGCCGTGAAGAAAAACAGGGCCGCTTGCGTCTGGTAGTTTCTGGTGATGGTGCCGATGGTTCCATCAAAATTCGCCAGAACGCACGTCTGCAAATTGGCTTGTTCGATGCAGAACAAAAGCAGGAAGTAGCACTGGCAAAGGATCGCCTGACCTATGTCCACATAGCACGTGGCGAATTGCAGGTAAATGGCATGTCCCTTAAAGAGGGCGATGCCGTGATGATGTCAGCCGAAGAAAAACTCGTGCTGGAGCAGGGCAAACAGGCAGAAGTACTGGTATTTGATCTGCCGCATTAAGTAGTAAATACTGACAAATCACTGACACAAAAACGCGTCAGTGATTTGTCTTTTTACGTAAAAACTCAATATCCACACTGGAGTAAAACATGTCTAAAGTCGCGATTATTTATCACTCAGGTTATGGCCACACCACCAAGGCCGCAGAAGCAGTACACGCAGGCGCAGCCGCTGCAGGTGCTGATGCTGAACTCATCAAGATTGACGCCGAAGGCAATATCACCGACGCCCAATGGGAAACCCTGGCTGCTGCTGATGCCATCGTCTTTGGTTCCCCAACCTACATGGGCACAGTATCCTGGCAATTCAAGAAATTCGCCGATGCTTCTTCCAAACCATGGTATAGCCAAGTCTGGAAAGACAAGATCGCCGCAGGTTTCACCAATTCTGCTTCCATGAATGGCGACAAATTATCGACGCTGCATTACCTGTTCACCCTGTCCCAGCAACACTCCATGATCTGGGTAGGTACAGGCCTGATGCCATCCAACAGCAAGGCTGCACAACGCAATGACATCAACTACATCGCCAGCTTCAGCGGCCTGATGACACAATCCCCATCCGACTCTTCACCAGAAGAAGGCCCGCTGCCAGGTGATCTGGAAACGGCGAAATTGTTTGGTAAGCGTATTGCGGAAGTTGCTACGAAGTTTAAGTGAGATGAGTTGTTGAAGTAAGAGGACCCGCCGGATTGATTGGCGGGTTTTTTCTATGTGAAACTAAGGCTGCGAGTAGTCCCTGGCTCAAAAAATATAAAAACAGGTCGTGGTGACGTTGCTTTTGACGTTGGGGCTGTTTTTGATTTTTTGCTGTTTCTATGTGTAGCCGCCGTTTGCGCTGTACAGAAAATGGATTAAGAAGAGCCGCTGTCTGAGCGAAGCGAGTTTCGGATCTTCCCATTTTTTGTACTGCACAAACGGGAACCCCTTTAGGGGCGGCTACGCCTGGGTCGCCTTCTTTGGCATACCTTTCTTGGCGACGCAAGAAAGGTATGTAGCTGTCGGGCTACCCCCGACTGGCAATCGTAAATGACGTGTGCAGGTGCTTAAAGTCAGGAAATTTAAACACAACGATTCTGAAATTAATGAAGCATAACCGGATGCCCAGAACGCCGCTGGAGCGCCAGCCCGATGGATTCCTGCCAAAAGCACGCAGGAATGACGACTTTGAGGGGGCGGTCGTTCAATCTATATCATGTTGCTCAAGCAAAACGAATTACTGACTAACCATGACATACAAGCCTGAAATCATGAGCCGGCGCGCTTAAGGCCACTACAGCTTCTCCTTCAAAAATTCTAATAATCGCGGTGCCAGATATCCAGAATCCGTCCCCGGAATTCTGATAGGCTCAGACGCCCAATAATGCCCCGCATTCTTCAAAACGACTGAACGCACAGAAAACCCTGCCTGCTTCAATGCATGCATGAAGGCAATCGACTGCCCAGCAGGATCAACAAACTTATCCTTCGCTCCCCAGCTCAACAAGAATTGGGTCTGGTTATTATCCCGCGTCACATAAGATAACGGTGATGCCTCAACATAGATTTTGCGGTTATCGATGAGACTGCTGCCAAGGAATCCCTGGGCAATATTATTGTCCGGGTAGTGGCGATTCGAATGTTCCCATTTTGCCGTCAGATCATAGCTGCCATAAATGCCTATGCAAACCTTGACTCTGGTAGTCGGCTGCATGCCATCTGAGAACGGCGGCTGATCGCCAGCCAGTGCGACGATAGTGGCAAGTTGTGCTCCGGCTGAGTCGCCCATCAAACCCATGCGTTCAGGATCAAGCTGGTAAGTTGCTGCCTGCTGGCGCAAGAATTGCACGGCGGCGCGCACGTCATGTACTGCTGCTGGATAGAGATTTGTCTTTTCCTTCACCAGACGATAATTAATGGCAAATACGGCATAGCCATTTTTTGCCAGATACGGTCCCCAGTGTTTATACAGGCTGGCATCAGCAAAACGCCAGTCACCACCGTGCACTGCAATCAGCACCGGATATTTCCCGTCTCCCTTGGGACGGTATAGATCACCCGTCAATACTTCATCACCGCTACGCTGATAGATGATGCCTTGTTGAATATCATAAGCAGCATCTGGCATGGCTGCGTTTGCAGAAACTGCTGCCAGCAGACTTAGGGCGATACAGTTTATTAGGCGATATAAAAAGGATGTGAATCTAAACAGATTAATTGGCTGGCCAAAATATTGCATTTGATATTTCCTGCGGCATGAAGAGTCTTACATAGGGATATCCTAGTATGCCGCGCCAGCAAGAAGATGTGACAGACAGTGTGACCAAGCTTGAGTCTGCAGTGATGAATTGCATGGAATTGAAAGTGTATGCGCATAAAAAAAACCGCCTCTTAAGTAGCTTAAGCAGGCGGTTTGGCAATTTCAGTTCAGTTTACACAGTGATTTATTTACACTCGCCTTCAGCTACCATGTACACCAATTCCCAGCCATGGCCGTCGATATCGTGGAAGCCATGCCCATACATGAAGCCATGGTCTACTGGCTCTTTAGGTACGGTGGCACCCGCAGCCTTTGCCTTGGCGACCAGGCTATCGACATGTTCGCGGCTATCACAAGACAGGCAGTTCAATACTTCGGTGCGTTCACGTGCATCGCTGATGGGTTTGTTAGTGAAACCGGCAAAAAATTCTTCCACCAGTAACATGACGAACAGATTTTCGCCCATTACCATACAGGCGCCCTGGTCATTGGTGAATTTGGCTTCGAAGCTATAACCCAGGCTGCTCCAGAATTCCTTGGCACGGGGCAGGTCTTTGACAGACAGATTTACAAAAATTTGCTTATGCATTTTGTCTTCCTTAATTTGTTGTACTAGTGTGATCAGGCTCAGTGAGTCATGCCCTCAAGCTGTTTGTTTGCATTCAGCTTCAGGTACCCATGCACAGCAATTCCAGCCATGGCCATCAAGGTCATAGAAGCCCTGTGCATACATGAAGCCATGGTCTTCAGGCTCATCAGGCACGATGGCTCCGGCAGCTTTAGCTTTGGCAATCAGGGTATCGACATGCTCTCGGCCATCGCAGGACATGGCATGCAAGACTTCGACACGCTCATGGGCATCGCAGACGGGTTTGTGGGCGAAGCTGGCAAAGAGTTCTTCTGTCAACAGCATGACCAGGATGTTTTCACCGAAGATAATGCAGGCAGCATTGTCGCTGGCGAATTTGGGATCGAAGCTGTAACCAAGGCTGCTCCAGAATTGTTTGGAACGTGCCAGGTCTTTGACTGGCAGATTGACAAAAAATTGCTTATGCATGTCGTTCTCCTTTAATTTGCACTTACTGCCTCAGCAGGCAGGTTCAGGGCTCGCACGGGGCGTACTTCTATGCTGCCATGCTGGGCTGGCGGGATTTTGGAAGCCAGGTGTATGGCTTCATTCAGGTCTCGTGCATCGATGAGATAAAAACCAGCCAGCATTTCCTTGGTTTCGGCAAATGGGCCGTCTGTGACCGACAATTGCCCATTCCTTACCCTGACCGTGGTGGCAGTATGGACAGGATGCAGGGGTTCTGCCGCCAGCATATGACCGCTATCAATAAGGCCCTGAGCATACATGCCGCATTTTTCATCCGGGCAGGCATTCCAGTGTTCATTGTCGAGATAAACCAGGCATAGGTATTTCATAGGAACTCCGGCAAGGATGGATTAACGGTGGTCTGATTACAGTGGCAGTGGTTCGCCATTGACTATCCAGGGAGTGCCGTATTTATCAACCAGCATGCCCCATGACTTAGCCCAGAATGCAGCTTGCACTGGCATGGTCACCTGGCCACCTTCTGCCAGCGCATTGAAAATCTTGCCGGCTTCTTCCGTGGTGTCGTAATTCAGTGTGAACGAGACGCCCTTGATACCGTCATATGGCATTTGCTGTGGGCAATCACCTGCAAACAGCAAGCCACCATCTGGCAATTCCAGACGTGCATGCAGGATACGGTGGGCAGATTCTGGCGGTATCATCGCAGCCATGGGAGAGTCGGCACCACTCATCATGACGGTGATTTTGCCGCCGAGGACTTGCTCATAGTAAGACATGGCTTCCTTGCAGTTGCCATTGAAGGACAGGTAAGCGATAGGATGTGGCATGGTCATTTCCTTTTATCAATTATCAATTGGTTGGATTCTCGTGTGAAAGCGTCTCCACATCTGATAGTCGAATGGCCTGACAGTAAATCGACACTACTTCAAAAAAATATTTAATTTTTTTAGATATCTGAAAAATTGCCCGTGAGCATTAATTGCTCAAGGCTCGCACACGTTCATTGAGCAGTTTTAATTGTGCCTCAATAAATGGCAAATTTGGATCATGCCCGGCGCGTGGCACGACGATATATTCTTTTTGCGGTGCGCTAATGCTATCCACATACTGTTTGGTGATCTCAGGCATGGTCAATAAATCTTCTGCGCCCTGTACAAAAAAGACCGGGATGGCGAATTTGCTTGCCGTGGCAGGAAAATCCACGGTGCTGAACATGCCGTCACCCTTGTAACCGACAAATTTCAGGAAGGAATAATCTTCGCCAGCTTCGTAATCTGCCAGCGCTGTGGGGGTGGCATAGGCCGGATCAGATGCCCACCATGTTTTGGGCGCAGGGTCTGTGCGCAGTGCTTCATATTTGCGGATAGCCTTGCGCAAAATGCCGAAGTTACGCGGATTGGTCCACGGTGGCGGACCCAGTGCGCTTACTTTTGTGACGGTCTCCTGATCACCGGCAGCCTGCGCCAGATGTAACACCTGCTTATAACTACTAGCCTGGTTTGCCCTGTAGCTGACAACCTGAGAAGTACCAACATAGGCATAAAATAATTCAGGTTTCGACAGACTCATCTGCACACCGAGTATGGAACCCCATGAACTGCCCGTCAGTATGATTTTCTTCTTCCCAAGATGCTGGGTCAGATAAGCCGCAAGGGCGGTGCCATCATCAGCCATTTGTGCAATTGTCAAAGGCGTTTCTTCATCGGGTTTGTTCTTGCCGAAGGTCTTGCCCGCGCCACGCTGGTCCCATTGCACGACGGTGTAATCTTTTTCCCATGCACCGTAAATCGCCGTGCCATACGGGCTCATGGTATTGCCAGGCCCGCCATGCACGATCAGGATGACGGGGTTGCTGCAATGCCGGCCCTTGATGGTTACCCATTGGGGTATGCCGCCCAGCTCTACAAAACCTTCCTCATTGATGGCTTGCGTTGCAGACTTGCAGGCAAGGCCTGGTGAAATTGGTGTTGCTTGCGCCTGGCATAGTGCAGGTAGCAGGCTCATGAACAAAGTGGGAAGGACGTGATGCAGTTTTGCCATATATCTCCTAAGGTGGGGGCGGTCGTTTTTATTTTTTAGTAAAACTGATTTTAGTAAAAACTGATGAGTATCAGATGAAAACTCTAACTTATGAGTGCCTGCAAGCGGCGTTCAATAAAGCGTTTTTCAGGTTCCTGTTTGCAGAGCTTCAGTGCCTGTTCGTAGGACAGCTTTGCCTGTACCAGGTCACCATTGCGGCGGCACA
This sequence comes from Undibacterium sp. TC4M20W, assembly GCF_049340245.1. Taxonomy (NCBI): domain Bacteria; kingdom Pseudomonadati; phylum Pseudomonadota; class Betaproteobacteria; order Burkholderiales; family Oxalobacteraceae; genus Undibacterium; species Undibacterium sp. TC4M20W. The sequence goes on along the minus strand of NZ_JBMPPI010000023.1, from coordinate 51,529 downwards.
GGTCAGCTCTGGCTGCATGTGCCAGATGGTAGTTTTGCATTTCCTGTTTTTCCAGCAAGGCGATGACCAGTTGCAAGCCTGTCTTTAATCCCTTATCGCACATGGAAATCGCGATGGCGCGATTCAGTTCTATGACGGGGCTGGTTTCTACCCGCAGCAGCGCATCATACAGGCCAACAATCTGTGGCCAGTCAGTCTCTGCATAAGTAACAGCCTCTGCATGGACCGCAGATATTGCCGCCTGCAGTGTATAGGCCGCAAAGCGGCCAGAGCGTAAAGCCTGCTCTACCAGCTTACAGCCTTCGGCTATGAGTGCCTGATTCCATAATTGCCGGTCTTGCTGTTCCAGTGCGATCAATTCACCCTGGCTATCAGTACGGGCAGGTCGGCGCGATTCATGCAAAAGCATTAGCGCCAGCAAACCGCTGACTTCCGGCTCGGGCAATAATTCCTGTAACAGTCGTGTCAGCCGTATGGCTTCTGCCGCCAGATCCAGGCGCAAGGCTGAGTCACCGGCAGAACTGGAATAGCCTTCATTAAAGACCAGATAAATGACCCTGAGCACGCTATGCAGGCGCGCTGGCAATTCTTCTTTTTCTGGTACCTGATAAGGGATTCTGGCATCACGTATTTTTGCTTTTGCACGCACGATGCGCTGCGCCAAAGTAGGGGCGGGGGTCAAAAAGGCATGGGCGATTTCTTCCGTCGTCAGGCCGCAGACTTCACGCAAGGTCAGCGCAACCTGAGCATCGGCTGCCAGTGCCGGGTGACAGCAGGTGAAGATCAGGCGCAGCCTGTCGTCTTCCATGATTGTCGCTTCAAGCGTAGCTTCACCAGGCTGGGATGTTTCGTCTACCAGCGCCTCTACGGTTTCTGTGTGCTGGTCCAGCGGGTCGAAGCGTTTTTGCCTGCGTATGCTGTCGATGGCCTTGTAGCGTCCTGCCGATACCAGCCAGGTGTGGGGATATTCAGGTACGCCTTTGTCCGGCCATTGCTCCAACGCTGCCTTGAAGGCCTCGTGCAGGGCTTCTTCGGCCAGATCAAAGTCACCCAGCAGATGTACCAGGGTCGCAAAGACCCGACGCGACTCTTGCTGGTATATGCCTTCCACCAATTGCCGGGTGTTATCGCTAACGGAAGTCGTCATGCGCTTAATTGCGGTTTGAAGCTTTGATGATTACCTGAATACTGGCCCGGCTTACATAAAAAGCCTGAAGAATCGATAAATTCTGCATTTTCCGTACCAGAAATAGAGTTGGCTGATTCTAGCGCACTCTTGGAGAGCAATGCTTTAAAAACATGAATTCCAGGCAAATTTCCATCACGTCAATGTTTTCATGATTTTAAAAAAAGATCGATTGTGCTTTTTTTACCACTAATTGATAAGTGGTCTGGTCGTGCCTGAGATCAATTCCAGAATACAAAAATACCCTCTGGCAAGCCCCGTTGGTACGCGTCTGCCCCGTCTCAAACAAGGTGTTTTCCCGCTATTTTTGTATGTCTGCAAAGTTTCTGTAAATCAAATTTTGTGCCAGAAACTTAGATGAAAAATTCTATCAAATTCCATGGACGCTGATGTTGGACTTTTATTAATGTAGTTAAAGCGACATCTAAAAATAGCTAGACTAAATTTTAACGTATTGATCTGCATCAATGGAGACAAAGAAAGATGAGCATGAACCAAAGTGCCGAAAGTATATACACCGACCGGCTCGCCAGACTGGTGCAATTGTCACGTGACAGGCACGTCTTCAGCTTCACCCGCTTTGACTGGGTGGATGATATCAGTGAGAAGGACTGGTGGGTAAGCCCTGAACTGCTGACCATCCATGGCACAGCTTACTACGAGCAGGCCAGCGAGGCACAACGCAAACTGCTCAGTAAATGGGAATGCATCAACCTCTTCAGCCTGAATGTGACAGGTGAGCAGGAGCTGATAGCAGGTGTGGCAGAGCTCTTGCACACTCCCATGCTGAAAGAAGCCAATGATTACCTGCATCACTTCATTGACGAAGAAAACCAGCACATGTGGTATTTCGCCAAATTCTGCGAAAACTACGGGGGCAAGATTTATGGCAACAAGAAAATACAACTGACTGAACTGAAGCTTGACCCCAGGCTGACTATCCTCGTCCGCTTTGCACAGATTTTTATTTTTGAAGAAGTCGGCCATTACTACAACCTGAAGATTGCACTTGATGAGCGCGTGCATCCCTTCATCCGCGAGATCAATGAGGCGCACCGCAACGATGAGTCGCGCCACATCACCTTTGGCCGTGCCTTGCTGGCCAGGCTGGCAGATGGCATCAGCAATGACTATGCGCCAGAAGTGCTGGACAAAGTTTCGCGACACTTGCGCAAATATGTGCAGGTGACCATCGAGTCCCTCTACAACCCGGCGATGTACCGCGATGCTGGTTTTGCCAGCGGCATGACAATCCGCAGTGCACTGCTGGCTGACCCGGCGCGGCAGGATTTTCACGCACGTGAATTGCTGAAAAAAGTATTGGCCCTGCTGGGCTACACCAATTTATTAAAACAGGAGACCAGTCTTGAACCAGCTTATCAGTCTTGACAAGATCAATGAAGTTAAACAGTGGTTGCTGTCAAAGAAAAAATATCTGTCCGATATTCCCTTCGACCTTGATCTCATAGAAAACGATGTCGTCGATTCCCTGAGTTTTGTGGAATACGTACTCCTCATAGAAGAAATCAGCGGCAGGGAAGTTGTCGTCGATGACACCGTGCTCGACAAGGTCAGAACCCTGGACAGGGTGCAACAGCATTATATGGAATAGGGCATTCCATTCCACCACCCATACAGAAAAAATACAGAAAACTTAGACTAGGAAAAAACCATGGAACACCAATTGACTGACTATCGCTATGGCGATTTGCTGGAACTGACCAACCGTCACCGCAATACGACAAAGAATATTATCCTCACCGGTGCTACCGGTTTCCTCGGCAGTAATTTCCTGTTCTGGCGTTTGCGCCAGAGTGGCAAGATTTATGTGCTGGTCAGGGGAGAATCGCAGGAACATGCCAGGCAGCGTGTTTATGATGCGCTGGCTGTCTGCGCCTCTGCCTACAACCAACCCATCCCCAAAGCCGACATCGACAGCAAGCTGGAATACATACTCGGCGATATGACCGAGACCATGTGTGCGATCAGCAAGAATGACCTGGAAAAACTCACAGCGGCGGGTATCAGCGAATTCTGGCATTGTGCGGCCAGCCTGAAGTTTGAAGACCGCCACAAGGAAGAAATTTACCATCACAATATCAACGGCACTCAGAATGTGATGGATCTGGCGCGGCGTGTGCATTGCCAGCACTACCTGCATATCTCTACTGCCTATACTTCTGGTCGTGTGGCTGGTGAAATACCGGAGAGCCTGCATCCCGTTGATATTGCCTACAACAATTTTTACGAGAGCAGTAAAAATGAAGGCGAGCATGAAGTCGCCAGATACTGCGATGCCAACGGCCTGGATTATCGTATCCTGCGTCCTGCCATCATCATGGGGCCGCTGGCATCACGCCGCAGCGGTGGCACGCGCTTTGGTATCTATGGCCTGACGCAGGAAATGTACCGCCTGCGCGAAACACTGAGCAAATTGCAGACACCTTTGCGCCTCATCGGTGACCTCGCTGCTGCGGGCAATCTGGTGCCGGTCGATCAATGCGTGTTCGACATGATCTATCTGAGCAATATCGGCTTTGGTGATCAGAAGGTGTATCACCTGACCAATTCCAGCGACCTCAATGTCAAGACCATGCTGGAAAAAATTGATACTGCACTCGGCATGAAAAGCATCAATTTCGTACCTGAGCGCGACACCCCAGCGACGGCGATAGAAGAATTATTCGATAAACGTACCGTGTTTTATGGCGGCTACTACCGCACCATCAAGAACTTTGCCCGCAGCCTGCCCAAACATGTGGGCTTGAGCTGGGCTGATTACGGTACTTACCTGACTGCCTTTATCAAGGAACTCGATGAGCAACAAAGTGGCACTACTTTCAACCGCACTCAGGTGACGGCAGAAGATGGTACTGAATTATGTGTGTTGACACTGGGTGATAAGAGCAAGCCTGCGCTGGTGCTGGCAAATGCCTATGGCATGCCATCTGACTTCATGTTCCCGCTGGCCCAGCGCTTGTCTGACCAGTTTCACGTCATCACCTGGGAAAGCCGCTGGGTACCAGCGATCACCCATGAATTTGATCTGGAAAAGTGTCATTCCTTGACCCATGCCAAAGACATGGTGGCGATACTCGACCACTTTGGCATCGCCAAGGCAGCAATCGCTGGCTGGAGCAGCGGTGCCCGGGTCAGCCTGCGCAGCATGGCTGCTTTCCCTGAGCGTATTTCATCGGCAGTATTGCTGAATGGCGGCGTCTCTTTACCTGCTTCGAATGAAATCAAGATCACCGATTTTGAAAAGAATATACGTACACTCTTCCCCAAGATTGCTGCCAATTATCGTTTCGCCCAAAAGTACTGCGATCTCATCTATGGTGCCCATGCAACCTCAGATGATGGTGAAGACCGCAAGATGATTTCTACCATACTGACCAGTACCGACCCCTTCTTGCTGTACATGACCAGCGTACCTTTCCGCACGCCGGAATCATTGTTCCGCTACGCCAATATGATGAACGGCCTGTTCAATGAAAGAGACGACGCCTGGACTGCCGATATCCCGCATCCTGTGCTCGTACATGTCGGTGGTAAGGATCTTGTCACGCATGCCGATGTGGGCCGTTTCCTGGTCGCAGGCTTGAAGCAGGGGGTATTGTCCTTTGATGAAAACGGTGATCATTTCTCGCATTTCTATGATGAAGACCTGGCGACCATGATCAGGCAATTTGTCGCGCAGCATCAGGAGCAAGTGATACCCAGCCTGAATTGATGTTGATGGCAATGTCCGCGTCATGAAAGTCTGCGGACATTGCCCGGCTGTTTTTGTCGTAGCGAAATGACGGCCATGGTCATGACCATCACCATGGCCGGGAGGAGACATTTTCATGAAAAAAGAACAAAAATTATTGATTGCCAGTTTTTTCAATACGGCTAAAGCCCAGCCTAACAGCAATGCATTGTGGGTTGATGAACAGGTGTATACCTATGCAGAATTGCTGTTGCGTGTAGCCAGGATTACCCGCACGCTGGCGCGCGAAAACAAGGATTGCAGCCGTCAGCGCTGTGCCTTGCTGGTCGATCGCAGCATTACTGCGTATGCTTCTGTGCTTGGCACTTTGATGGCAGGCATGGCCTATGTGCCACTGAATGCCAAGTTCCCCGTGCAGCGCAATTTGCGCATGGTGGAGCTGTCTGCATCGACCTCGATTGTGGTGGATGAACGCTCTATGGATGCAGCCAAAGAATTGCTGCAAGCTTATCCCGAGCCTTTGACCGTGCTGATGCCCGAGACTGAGACTTTGCCTACCTGGACTGCCAGCGCCAGCCAGCACACTTATATTTTGAAACGCCAGATGGCCGAGGCCGATACCGCCAGCCTGAGCTTGCCTGTCAAGGCCAACCCTGTTGCCTATATCCTGTTCACTTCTGGCAGCACGGGTTTGCCCAAGGGCGTGGCAGTGACGAATGAAAATGCTGCTACCTATGTCGCCAGTATCATCGCACGCTATCAACCGGGGCAGGGCGACCGCTTTACCCAGTTTTTTGACTTTACCTTTGACTTGTCGGTACATGATATTTTCGTCTGCCTGAGTGCTGGTGCCTGCCTGTATAGTGTGCCTGCGCGTGTCATGATGATGCCGCTTAAATTTGTGCAACAACATGAATTAACGTACTGGTTCTCGGTACCATCGCTGGCTGCCTGCCTGAAACGCTACAACGCCTTGCGCCCCGGTGTTTTGCCCAGCCTGAAGTACAGCCTGTTTTGTGGTGAAGCTTTGCCCACCAGCCTGGCGCAGGACTGGCAACCTGCCGCACCCAATTCCATCATCGAGAATTTATACGGGCCTACCGAGGCAACGATCGCCTTTACCGTGCATCCTTACGACGCCGGTGATCAGCGCATTGCGGCCTTGCCTGTCGTGCCCATAGGCCAGCCTTTGCCAGGGCAGGAAACCATAGTCCTGGATGCGCACTTTAATCCTGTTGCTGACGGTGAAATTGGTGAGCTGTATCTGGGCGGTTCACAACTGGCACAGGGTTATTGGGAAAATGCTGAACTGACACGCCAGCGCTTTCTGAACATGCATTTTGAGGGCCGGCAGGCGCAGCGCTGGTACCGCACTGGTGACCTGGCCTGCGTCGATGCAAAGGTCGGCTTGCTGTACTGTGGCCGCATCGATAACCAGGTCAAGATACGCGGCTACCGGGTAGAAGTGCAAGAGGTTGAGGCAGTGATACGCCGCCTGGGCGGTTCTGACCTGGTGGCAGTAGTACCCTGGCCTGTGGCTGCTGATGGCAGCGTGCAGGGCTTGCTTGCCTATGGATGCGGCTTTACCGTATCATCAAGAGATATACTCAAGGCTTGTACCCTGCATTTGCCTGCCTACATGGTGCCGCAGGATGTGATTGAATTGCGCAAGATGCCTTTTAATTCGAATGGCAAGATCGATTATCCAGCCTTACAAAAACTGGCAAAAGAAAGTGATGGTCAGCAAGTGGAAAAGCTTATTCCTGGCGTATGATGCCTGGAAGGTGCAGCAGGAGATGAACCCGTCCTGTGTGGCGGGTTTTTTATGTATACGATGTAATCGGCAAGACAGGAGGCAATGTGGCCAGAAAGCATGAATGCGTATTTTGCGAAATCCTCAACGGGCGCAGCGCCGCATCGGTCGTTTATCGTGATGAACAGTGTATCGCCATACTCGATGCATTCCCCCTGACGCGCGGGCATTTGCTGGTGATACCGCAACAACACCAGCAGCATATAGAAGACTTGCCGGAAGAAACGGTGGCTTACCTGTTTGCCATGGCAAGCCGTTTTTCCTCTGCATTGCGCCTCGGTGGTGAAAGCAATGCCACTGCAGTGTTGCTTAATAATGGCAAGGCAGCCAACCAGCATGTGGCCCATGTGCATCTGCATGTGATACCACGCCGTGATGGTGACACTGCATTGATGGTATGGCGCTACCTGACACGTTTTATCAATCCCTGGTCTTATATAGGCCGCGGCAAACGTTTGACACGGCAGGCGGCACGGTGGCAAGCTTTGCTCAAATCAGAATAATAGGACTTACGCAAAACCGCCCCAGCTGCGTTGCAGCTCCTCTCCTAGGAGCCGCGTACTAAAGTACTGTCTTCGTCGCTGACGGTGTAATCGGGGTTTCAAGCAACACGTTGCTTGCCGATGAAACGAACATCCCTTGCCAGGGATGTTTCCCACAGCGATAGCCTTGCTGGGACAATTTTGCGTAAGTCCTATACAAGTTATTTACGTATAAAAAACAAGGCCTGACGATGCAGGCCCTGTTTTGTTAGCTTGGCTTGGTTAAGCTAGGCTTAATTTAGCCATCAAGCCGCTTTCTTTTCATCTGGCTTGATATCAATCTTTTCCACTTTCTTTTCGTCTCTTAATTCACGGCGCAAGATTTTGCCAACATTTGACTTTGGTAACTCGGTACGGAATTCTATGTACTTGGGTTTTTTGTAGGATGTCAGTTGTTCCTTGCAATAAGTCATCAACATTTCATCAGTCAATTGCGCATCTTTTTTGACGACATATAATTTCACTGCCTCGCCAGAATTGGCATCTGGCACACCTATGCAGGCGCATTCCAGCACGCCGGGGTGAGCCGCCACTACGCCTTCAATTTCATTCGGGTAAACATTAAAGCCTGACACCAGTATCATGTCTTTCTTGCGATCGACTACGCGGATATAGCCATTTTCCTGCATGATGCCGACATCACCTGATTTGAAAAAACCATCGGCAGTCATGACACTGGCTGTATCTTCAGGGCGATTCCAGTAACCCACCATGACTTGCGGGCCACGTATGGCAATTTCACCTGCTTCACCCAATGGTACGCGCTTGCCGCTATCGTCAAGTATCGCTATTTCTGTTGATGGCAATGGCAAGCCTATGGTGCCGCTAAAGTTTTCTGCATTGGATGGGTTGCAGGTCGCGACAGGTGAGGTTTCGGACAAGCCATAGCCTTCAACGATAGCGCAGCCAGTGACTTTTTTCCAGCGCTCGGCAACTGCCTGTTGCACCGCCGTGCCACCACCATTGCAGGCCTTGAGTTCAGAGAAATCAAGTTTTGCAAAATCAGGATTATTCAGCAAGCCGTTGTAAAGCGTATTCACGGCTGGCAGCATGCTGATTTTATGTTTGGAAAGCGTCTTCACCAGTCCTGGTATGTCACGCGGATTGGGGATCAGGATATTCAAACCACCCAGGCGCGTGCCCATCAGGCAGCAACTGGTCAGTGCAAAAATATGGTAGAGGGGCAGGGCACAGACGATGGTCATGGCCTCTACTTTTGGAGCCTTGTTCAGCGCCGGTTGTGCCCACGCATCATTTTGCAAGACATTGGCAGTGACATTGCGGTGTGACAGCGTTGCTCCCTTGGAGACGCCTGTCGTACCACCGGTGTATTGCAGGAAAGCGATGTCATCATGCGTGATCGTGACCGCTTTTAATGGCTGGCGCGAACCATCTGCCAGAGCCTGCTTGAAACTGACAGCAGTCGGCAAGGAAAATTCTGGCACCATTTTTTTGATATGGCGCACGGCAAAATTGACGACCATGCCTTTGACACCACCCATCAGGTCGCCCATGCTGGTCACGACGACATGCTTGATGCGGGTTTTGCTGAGTACCTGCTGCAGCGTAGTGGCAAAGTTCTCAAGGATGACAATAGCCTCTGCGCCTGAGTCATTCAATTGATGCTCAAGTTCACGTGGTGTATATAAGGGGTTGACGTTGACGGCGGTATAGCCCGCACGCAAGACTGCGGCGATGACGACAGGGTATTGCAGGACGTTAGGCATCATGATGGCAACGCGGGCACCTTTTTCCAGGCCCCTGCTTTGCAGCCACGCACCAAATTTTTTCGACAAGTCATCTACTTCCGCATAGCTCAGGTATTTGTCCATGCAGACGTAGGCCTTGCGGTCAGCGTATTTCTGGAATGACTCTTCCAGCAGATGCACGAGTGATGTGTATTGTGTGTAGTCGATTTCTCCGGGTACACCTTGGGGATAGGATTGCAGCCAAAACTTTTCCATGCTTTACCTTTTTTTGTCTCATTGTTATAAAAATCGGGTGACGCATGGCGGCAGTGGATACCGCCTGCGTACTGATATTGGCAAACTTATTATTGTTTTTGTCCATGCTAAATGCAGGTAATAGCAGGAGGCAAGGCTTATTCATGACATTTGAATAAGCCTTCTAAAAAATGCTTTTGTGGTTTTTTGAGAGCAGTTCTATGCTGCTCCGGTAGAGATTTTGGAGTTCGATTGCAGAAGGTTTTGCAAATCAGTTTATTGCTTCAGCACGAATTTCTCAGCCTTGCTATCTCGCGACATCATGAATCGAACTATGGATTCAACCGTGACGGTATCGATTTGCCCGGCCATGCGGCGATCGAATGGGTGGTCGTCGAAGGCGACGTTGGCGCGGAACATGCGTGCTCCCAGGCGTGTCAGGGAAGGGATGTAGATGGTGTCAGGTTTATACGATGCTGACTTCAACCATGCCTGGGCTTGAGTGCGGTTTTCTATGCGCACATCATTGGCTTGCGCTGCGGCGAGAACTTCCAGAGCCCACTGATTCGAGTTCTGGTACATGGTGGAGTAGGCATAGGACAGCATGTTATAGCGCGCCGCATGCAGGTTCTTCGCGCGGCCATCGGCCATCACCTGTTGTATTTTCTGTTGCAGCTCGGTGTTGGGAATGAGGACCAGGGTTTCAAAGGCGAACATGTCGTCCATGAAAAAATTACCCAGACCTTCCCTGAATAATTCTGAATTGGCAGTGCCGCACTGGTTCAACTCATGCATGACAGACCAGGTGCCATCTGGCAGGCGTTCTATCAGGCCCAGATGGGAATAGCGCAAATTGTACTTGGACAAATCCTGGCCGACGCGGGCGATGATGGCAACATTGGCCTGACTTTCGTCGAGCCTGATCTGGGTCTTGTGCGCAAACTCCAGCGCCTGCATGACTTTCTTGGGATCGTAACTATTTTCCTCGCAAGGGCGACCGGCAAAAGCCGGTGCCGTACAGGCGAGAGCGGTGACGATGAATAGACGCTGAATTATTATCAGAACCTTGGAGGAAGCCAGTGAGCGTGTGCGCATATTAAATTTGATCAGACTTTGTTGTGATGCATCAGGGCAGTGCCGATTTCATTCGGAATAAACGCCAGCACCTTGCCTGCACTGACCAGCAAATAACCAGTTGTCGTCGCGCTGACTTCCACCACGGCACCGCTGACCAGACCAACTTTTTCTATGCCCTTGCCAGATAACCTGACAGTAGTGCTGACCGCTTGCGTAGAACCCTTCAGCACGACAGTCACACCATCGGCACCCGCCTTGACGGTATCAACTATCATCTCGCCTGAACCAGCCACCATGGAAAAACCGCCGAGCATGATGATGCCCACACCCATTGAAAGGGCTTCAGAGCCACCAGAGGGGCCGCAAGAGATGCAGCCACGACCAGCGTGTGCAGAAAGTGGCAACAGGCTGCTGGCGCACAGAGCGGCAATCAGGGCGATTTTGCGAATTGGTGTTGTCATCATGTGTCCTTAAATGTAGAAAGTGACTCTACAATAATATAAGACCATAGAATCACAAGCTATTTGTCATCAGTAGCAAATAGTTACAGAAGAGGTAGTGGAATTTGATACCGGTACGACGATTTTTGAGGAAATTGGATACTGTATATGCTACCTGCCATGGCTCTTGATCAAACGATGGCAGGTAGTGGGGTGATAAGTGATTTACCAGATACTGACACGCTTATCTGGCGTCAGATACATCTTGTCGCCAGGTTTGACGTCAAACGAAGTATAAAAATCAGGATGATTGACCAGGCTGCCATTGACACGGAATTCTCCAGGAGAATGCAGGTCGGTCTTGACAAGAGCGATGGCGCGCTGTTCGCGTGACTTGCCGCGTCTGGCTTGTGCCAGGCCCATGAACAGGCGTTGTTCGGCTGTCCAGCCATCAATCAAAGGTGCAGGCTTGCCTTGCAATGAGAGCTTGTAGGCACGCAATGCCATGACGATGCCCGCATTGTCGGCAATGTTTTCACCTAGGGTGGTTTTCCCATTCAGAAAATAACCTGGAACTGGACTATACGTCGCATATTGATCAACCAGGCTGGCAGTTTTTTTCTTGAATTTTTCCTTGTCTTCGGCTGTCCACCAGTTGCGCAAATTGCCGTCGCCATCATACTGCGCGCCCTGGTCATCAAATGCATGACTGATTTCATGGCCGATGGAAATGCCCAGTGCACCATAGTTGAAAGCATCTTCTGCAGTGACATCAAACAAAGGTGATTGCAGGCGTGCTGCGGGGAAGACGATTTCATTCATTGTCTCGCTGTAATAGGCATTCACCGTTTGTGGCGTCATATGCCACTCCTCACGGTCTATGGGTTTGCCCAGCTTGGCAACTTCTCTGTCGTGGCGTGCTTTGCGGGCGCGCATGAGGTTGCCGACCAGGTCATCACTCTTGATCGTCAGGCCAGTATCATCCTGCCATTGTCTTGGGTAACCTATCTTGACGCTGATCTTGGATAATTTGATTTGCGCCTGTTTCTTGGTTTCGGGGCTCATCCAGTCCAGAGTTTCGATACTTTGTTTGAAAGCTTCAAGGAAATAGCCCACCATTTTCTCTGTGCGTTGTTTGACTTCAGGCGGGAAGTATTTTTCTACATAGATCTTGCCTACGGGTTCACCCAGCAACTGGTCAGTCAGTGCTACACCGCGTTTTTCACGTGTACGGTTTTCCTTCGTACCTGCAATTGTGGCTTCATAGAAGGCAAAGTTTTCATTCACAAAATCAGACGACAGGAAAGGGCTGTAGGAGCGGATCAGGTGCCAGGTGAAATACGACTTCCAGATGTTGAGGTTGAAGTTGTTGATGGCATCGTCAAAACCTTTGATGTAACTCGGCTGCGATACGATAAGGTCATTGATTTTGCCTTGCATGTGGGCTGATTTCAGATACACGGCCCAGTTGAAGGCTGGCGTCATCTTGCTCAATTCAGCAACGGACATTTTGTTATAGGTCTTGACCGGATCGCGGTTTTGTTCGGTTGTCCATTGCACCTTGGCCAGTGCGGTTTCCAGTGCGATGATATTGTCGGCCTGTGCTGCTGCATTGCTTTTACCAGCCAGTGTCAGTATTTTTTCTATATGTGTCTTGTATTTGGCACGGATGTCGGCCATTTTTGCGTCATCCTGCGACAGATAATAATCGCGGTTTGGCAAACCCAGCCCACCTTGGGATACAGTCACGGCATATTGGCTGGAGTTGGTGTCGTCCTGGCCTATGCTTAAACGTATCGGGGTGTTGACACCTATCTCATGGAAATGGGCAATCAGACCATGAATGCCACGCTTGTTTTGTATTTTGGTAATTAGCCCCAATTCATTGTTTAGTGCGGTGATGCCCAGGGCATTGAGTTTTTTCTCATCCATGAAACTGGTGTAAAGATCACCGATTTTTTGCTTGTCCGAACCAGCCAGTTTGTTGCTCTCTTTCGCGGCGCTTTCGACGATGGTACGCAATTGTTGTTGCACATCTTCACGCGCTTTCATGAAAGTACCCCAGTCTGATTTGTCGGACGGGATTTCATTCGCCTTCAACCACGCACCTTGTGCATAGCGATAAAAATCATCCTGCGGGCGCACTGCCTTGTCCATGTCTTCAGGATGTATGCCTGACCCCAGGGCAGATGCTGTGGCAACTGTCGTTGTCTGTGCAGGCTCTGTGGCGTGAACAACATTGGTCAGCAGGCTGAGGGCGAGTGCGCTGAGTAATAAGCGTTTCATAGGGAGTCTCTGGAATAAGATGTTTTACCCGGGCAGCAATGCAATGCAGGATGGGTAGTTTATTTTAAAGTGCTTGAATCTCAATTGACTGCCTGGAGCAGTTGAAGTTCAGTTCGGAAAATAAAAAAAGCATTACTGTATAAACAATAATGCTTTCGTTTGAAAATTTACTTCAGCAATCTGCTGGGTCAATCATGCAGCAGCAGCCTCAGCTTCACTTGCGCCAGTTGCCCCTGTCGATTCTTTCTTGCAATGTGGGCAAGACTTGCCAGAGATATACCAGGGAGACAATTGCTCACGTGGCGTGACAACGGCACGGCAGGCAAAGCATTGCTTGGTGTCTGTAGCTTCCAGTTGTGGGTTCAGTGCTGTGCGGTAGTCAAACACAAAGCAGTCGCCATGGTAGTGATCGCCACCGACTTCTTCAAAATATTTGAGGATGCCGCCTTCGAGCTGATAGACACTGTCAAAGCCAACATTCTGCATGTGAATGGCGGCTTTTTCGCAACGTATGCCACCGGTGCAGAAAGTCACGACAGTCTTGTCGTTCAATGCATCGCGGTTGGCTTCAATAACAGCCGGGAACTCTGTGAACTTGGCAATGCGGTAGTCGATGGTGTTATCAAAACTGCCAACATCGACTTCAAAATCATTACGGGTATCGACCATGACCACGGCTTTGCCATTGTCGTCATGACCCTGGTCCAGCCAGCGCTTTAGCGTGTGAGCATCCACCGCAGGAGCGCGGCCTTCTTCAGGCTTGATCAATGGCATGCGCATGGTGATGATTTCTGCCTTCAGCTTGACCAGGATTTTGGTGAAGGGCTGGTGGTCAGAAAAACTCTCTTTGGCGACCACATCTGCAAAACGCGGGTCCTGGTGCAGCCAGTCCATGTAGGCATCAATCTCATGGCGCAAACCAGCGAGGAACATATTGATGCCTTCTGGCGTCAGCAGTACCGTGCCTTTCAGATTCAGTTCCTTGCATTTATCCAAAAAGACCTGGCGTTTTTCAGCAGTGTCATCAAAGGTGATGAACTTGTAGGCAGAAATATTGACGTAGGGTTTATCGGGTGTTTGTATTACAGCGGGCATGATGAAATTCAGTAAGTCATTGATTTGGCAACATTATAAGCGATTTAATCAGGCTTTTGCGACCAACAGCATCTCGATATGGGGAATATCGTCTTCCAGATAGATGTCAGAAACCGTCTCAAAACCAAAGCTGCCATAGAATTTTTCAAGGTAAGCCTGCGCACCAATGCGGATATTGGCGGCGGGGTAGAGCGCATGCAGGGATGTGATACCGTTTGCAATTAAAGCTTTGCCAACACCAGTACCACGCCAGTCGTGGGTACTGATGACGCGGCCCAGTGAAGCCTCATCAAAACTGATACCAGCTGGGACTATGCGCAGATAAGCCGCTACTTCGCCCTCCGGCGTCCAGGCCGTCAGGTGATGTGAAATTGGGTCTTTGCCATCGACGTCCTGATACACACAGTTTTGTTCAATGACAAATACGGCAGAACGTGCCTGGTAAATCGCGTGCAACTGTATATTGCTTAATTCGGCAAAGCTGGCACACTTCCATTGTAAATCGTTTAAGTTTTTTGGGTTTGTCATAGTCGATTTTCTGTATTTTGAAAACATCTTATCAGGACTTGCGCAAAATTGTCCCAGCAAGGCTAACGCTTTAAAAACCACCCTTGCAAGGGTGGTTCGTTGCGTTGGCAGACAACGTGTTGCCTGAAACCCCGACTGCACCGTAGCGACGAAGACAGTACTTTAGTACAAGGAAAGATTAAAGCGGGAGCTGCAACGCAGCTGGGGCGGTTTTGCGTAAGTCATGATTACATCTGTCTGAACAAATGTGCATATACCCGGCTCACCTGCAATTTATCTTCACTGCCTTTGAGCTTCAGTGTGATCTTGCCAGTCTCGTCCTTGTTGGCGATCTGTATGTGCAGGGTATTGACGACAGTACTGCGGTGTATCTGCCAGAAGATGCTGCTGTCGAGCTGCGGCAAGAGTTCGCGCAGACTGCTGCGTATCAGGGATGAATGTTCTCTGGTGACGACATTGATGTATTTGTCAGTCGCTTCAAAATACAGTACATCATCGACATTGATCATGCGTATCTGGTTGCCGACGGCGGCGCGTATGATACGCAGGCGTTCTGGCTGCGCAGTGTTGGCAGGCTGGGCAGACTGGGCAGACTGGCCAGGTACGAGATGGCGCAGTTGCTCAAGCACACGTTCAAGCTCATTCGGTCTTTGTGGGCCGTCAGCAAGGCGGGCCTGCAATCTTTGTACGGTTTTGTTCAACCTGTCTTCACTGATGGGTTTCAGAACATAGTCCGAGGCTGAGTGCTCGAATGCTTCAACAGCATATTCATCATAGGCAGTGACATACACGATCAGGGGGAAGGGTTTCTGGTCCGGCCATTCTTCTGCCAGTTCCTGCGCCACTTCCAGCCCGGTCTTGCCCGGCATTTTGATATCAAGAAAGAGTATGTCAGGTAATTGTGTCAGGGCTTCCTGCACGGCCTCAACGCCATTTTCAGCCATGCTGCAGATTTGCAGTTCCGGCCAGAGTTTGCCCAGCATTTTTTGCAGGGTAAGGGCAAGTATGGGTTCGTCTTCAGCGATCAGGGCGCGTTTGTTTGTCATGGTTATTGTGCTAAGTGTGCTAAGGGAATAATCAAATGGGCAATCGCCCCTTCAGGCGCGTTGGCCGTCAGCGTCAGGCTGGCTTGTGGGCCATACAGGGCAAGCAGGCGGTCACGGATGTTGGCGTTGCCTACATGTAGTCCATCAGCGCTCACGATATGAGTATCATCGTAATTGAAAGGCAGGCCCAGGCCAGTGTCTATGACTTTCAGGTGCAATTGCCCTGTCACGGCTTCAGCGACGACATGGATGCTGCCACCTTCCATTTTTGGCTCCAGACCGTGCTTGATGGCATTTTCCACCAATGGTTGCAAGAGCATGGGGGCAATGCTGGTCTGCTGCAAGGCATCGGGCAAGTCCAGCGTGTATCGCAGGCGCTTGCCCATGCGTATGGCGAGCAGTTCCAGATAGGCTTGCATAAGAGTGAACTCCTGCTTCAAACTGGTATGTTCTGCACGCGAAGAGCTAAGAGTATTACGCAGGTAAATGATCAGTTGTGCCAGCATGTGCTGGGCACGGTCAGGGTCTATCGCGATC
Source organism: Undibacterium sp. TC4M20W (assembly GCF_049340245.1). Classification (NCBI taxonomy): domain Bacteria; kingdom Pseudomonadati; phylum Pseudomonadota; class Betaproteobacteria; order Burkholderiales; family Oxalobacteraceae; genus Undibacterium; species Undibacterium sp. TC4M20W. Next base: position 35,324 of record NZ_JBMPPI010000023.1, on the reverse strand, counting down.
AGGCCCTGCAGATTGGCCAGGGTGTTGAACAGCATATGCGGCTCTATCTGCGCTTGCAGCATTTGTAATTGCGCTTGCAGGGCCTGCTTCTCTATGGCGGCATTCTTGGCTTTTTCTGCCTCGGCAGCGGCGACCAGTTCTGCCATTTTTCCCCGGTTCCAGAAAGACCAGGCTGCCACCAGACTGACGATGCAGGTCATGATGACAAAATTGCTCACATGATTCCACTGGAAATGCGAAAAGGCATTGATAGAAAAATTGAGCAGATAGGACGCTATCAGCAGACCGACGAAAAAAGCCAGTGGCGCGACCAGCAGGCACATCAGGTAAAAGCCGATGACATGGGGTTCCTTGTCCCGCCAGATCAACTGCTTTGTACCGTTGATGAGGGTATAGGCAGAAAAGCCTATGAACATGGAAACGGTAACGTTCACGAGCAGGCTGCCACCGGTGCGCAGCACGTAGGTGACTGCAAAGCCGCAGGCCAGATTGATACCCAGCAGACGCGGCATATCCGACAAAATCTTGTAGATGCGCTCGCGCCATGCCGGTGTCAGGCTTGATAACAGGGCAGATACTGTGCGCTGATAATACTGTTTGATCATTGTTTTGCCAGGGAAATAGTGATGGGCATAAGCTTAGCGACTTTGGCGCAGGCTGCGGAGCGCTTTAAGATGAAGCCCCGGTTTTTTGTCGCCAGGGTTTGCAAAAACGACGCCTGCTGCCTTGCTGCCATCCGTCAGATGATGTTCTTGCCCTTCAATTCCTCAATTTGCGCTGGCCCATAGCCCAGCAATTCACCCAATACGGCCTGGGTATGCTGGCCCAGCAGGGGCGGGGCACCGGGGGTAATGGCGGGCGTGACTGAAAGCTTCATCGGGCTGGCCAGCAGATCAACACTGCCGGCAGCAGGATGAGGAACCTTGATCTTCATGCCACGCGCCACGACCTGCGGGTCGGCAAATACTTCGTCCAGGCGGTTGATCGGGCCGCAAGGCACGCCAGCTTTTTCCAGCAGGTCTATCCATTCCTGCTTGCTCTTGAGCCTGACCATGTTGGCCAGTATCGGCACCAGCACATCCCTGTGTTCTACGCGCTTGGGGTTGGTGTTGAAACGCGGGTCATCTGCAAGCTCTGGCAGGCCACCTATCTGTACAAATTTCTTATACTGACCGTCATTACCTGCAGCGACGATGATATGGCCGTCAGAAGTCGCAAAGGTTTGGTACGGCACAATATTTGGATGGGCATTGCCCCAGCGTTTGGGGGCATTGCCGCTGGACAGGTAATTCATGTTCATGTTGGCCAGCATGGCGACCTGCACATCCAGCAGGGCCATGTCTATGTACTGGCCTTCGCCTGTCCTGTCCCTGTGCGTCAGGGCGGCCATGACGGCGATCGTGGAGTACATGCCCGTCATGAGGTCAGCAATCGCCACACCGGCCTTTTGCGGGCCGCCGCCAGGCAAGTCATCACGTTCACCCGTCAGCGACATGAAACCGCCCATGCCTTGCACGATAAAATCATAACCGGCACGACGGGCATAAGGGCCATCCTGGCCAAAGCCGGTGATGGAACAATAGACGAGATCAGGCTTGATCAGTTTCAAGGAATCATAATCAAGGCCGTATTTTTTTAACTGACCAACCTTGTAGTTTTCCAGCACGACATCAGATTTTGCTGCCAGTTCACGGATAATTTGCTGGCCTTCTGCGGTCGCAATATCGACCGTAATGGCTTGTTTGCCACGGTTAGCGGCGAGGTAATATGCTGCCTCTGTCGTGTTATTGCCTTCCGCATCGCGCAAATAAGGCGGCCCCCAGCTACGGGTATCGTCGCCGCTGCCTGGTCGTTCAACCTTGATGACTTCTGCGCCGAGGTCGGCCAGGTTTTGTGCACACCAGGGGCCTGCCAGCACCCGCGTCAGGTCCAGCACGCGGATATGGCCCAGAGAGGTTTTTTGTAGCGACGGTGTCGGCATCTTCGATTATCCTATTAACATTACTTATCAGCTTATACGGAGCGCAAAATGTGGCCCTATCCCAAAGTCATCGCCCATCGTGGTGGAGGAACCCTGGCGCCAGAAAATACCCTGGCTGCGATGCGTTGCGGACAAGAGCACGGTTTTGCTGCCGTGGAATTTGATGTCATGTTATCAAAGGATGGCGTTCCTGTGCTCATGCATGATCCTGAATTTGGCAGAACCGTGGTTGGCAGTGGCCGTGTGGCCGATACTTTGGCAGCAGATTTGCAGCAGTTGGATGCCGGTAAGTGGTTCGCGGATAATTTCAAGGGAGAGCCAGTGCCCCTGTATGCAGATGTAGTGCGCTTTTGCCGCCAACATGGGATCTGGATGAATGTCGAAATCAAACCATCACCAGGAGCGGAGGAAGAAACCGGGCGGGTTGTGGCAGAACAGACGCAAACCCTGTTCGCTGATGTTGCCGTAGTCGATGCCCTGCATCTGCCCCTGTTTTCTTCATTTTCATTTGCTGCCCTGATGGCCGCCAAGCATGCAGCACCTACCATCCCGCGCGGTTTTTTGATGGACAAGGTCACGCCTGACTGGAAGGCCAGCTTGCAAGAGCTGGCCGCAAAAGCCCTGCATACAAATCACAAACATTTAACGGCAGACACGGCGCGCGAGATCAAAGACGCCGGATATGGCCTGTTCTGCTATACCGTCAACACACCTGAAAGGGCGACGGAAATACTGCATTGGGGTGTTGATGCCTTTTGTACAGACAGGCTGGATTTGATACCGGCAGATTTTTAACTTGCCAATAAGTAAATTTGTAGAAAACCCTATAAATCTTTTTGAAATTGCTTGACTCTAACGTTACGTCAGACTTTAAGATGGGCCTTTCTAAAAGGGCAAGCAATGTTACTCAAGATAGGCGAACTGGCAAAACGCATAGGCCTGACTATCCGTGCGCTGCATCATTATGAAGAAATAGGGCTGGTGCAGCCGTCTTCGCGCACGGCATCAGGTTATCGTTTATACAACAGGGATGATGTCGCCCGTCTGCACCGCGTGCAGGCGTTGCGAGGCCTCGGGCTGTCACTGGCAGAGACACGCGATATGCTCAATGGTGGCGGCGCAGACTTGCGTCAATTGATACGCCAGCAGATGTGCGCAATAGACAGGCAAATTGCGGATGCGAATGATTTACGCGAGCGCCTGGCTACACTCGAAGAAAAACTGTCTTCAGAAAAAGAGCCGGAGCTTGATGAATGGCTCAACACTTTGCGCCTGATGACGACACAGCGTCAGTATTTCAGTGCAGAAGAAATTGCCATTTTCCAAAAACGGGCAGCGCAAAACAATTTCAGGCAGGAATGGCCCAAACTAGTGACCGCTGTGCGCAGCCTCATGGAGAACAGCATATCTGCCACTGATATACGAGCCAAAAATCTGGCGCGTGCATGGATGGACTTATGCAAGACCAGCATGGGGGATGATCCGCGTTTCTTCGTCAAACTCAGCAACATGCACAGGACAGATTTTTCTGCCCAGGCCATCACCGGCATAGACGGTGAATTGCTCGATTTTATTTTGCATGCCTTGCATGAAATACGCTGCGATATCTTTGCAAACTACCTGGATCAGGATGAATTACAGCATTACCGCAAACATGGCCAAAAGAATATGCAGGAATGGCTGAACACATTTGCGCAGACCAGGCAACTGATGGAAAGCAAGCCCGCACCCGGCCATCCCGACATCATGAAACTCATGCGCCACTGGCAATGGCTGATTGCTGACACCTGGGGTACGAACCCCGCTACGCATGCAAAAGTCCAGACTGCTCACGAGCAGCATCCAGAGATGCTGGCTGGCAGTGGCTATACAGCAGACATGAAGCAATTTGTCGAACAAGGCATGCTGGCGTTGATGGTCAGCGATATGTCTGCCAATCTGCCGGACCATGCAGCCCGTTGACAACGACCTGGAAGAATTCCATCATTTAATTTTCATACTGGAGTAACTATGTATCCCGTAGTACTGAAGCAAGTCATGAAAACCTATCACCTCGATGCGGTCGATGTGCCCGCACTGGTCGATATCAACCTACAATTGCGGGCTAATTGTTTTACTGTGATTTCTGGCCCTTCTGGCAGCGGCAAAACCACATTGCTGAATCTCATCGGATGCATAGACAGGGCAGACAGTGGCGAAGTGATCGTCGCTGACCAGGCGGTGCATCAAATGTCTGATGATGCCTTGTCAGATTTCCGGGCGCGTCACCTGGGTTTTATTTTCCAGAATTTCAATCTGCTGCCTGTTCTGAATACCTATGAAAACGTCGAATATCCACTGATCCTGGCCAAGGTCGCCGCAGGGGAACGCAAGAAGCGCGTGCTTGACCTGCTGGACGCAGTAGGGCTGGCAGACCGGGCGCAAAACCTGCCAGGTCAATTATCCGGTGGCCAGCGCCAGCGTGTGGCGATTGCGCGTGCACTGGCAACTGAACCCAGGCTGGTACTGGCTGATGAGCCAACTGCCAATCTCGACAGCCAGACCGGTGCTGCCATCATCAGCCTGATGCGCAAAATGCAGCGTGAGCGCCATGTCTCCTTCGTATTTTCTTCTCATGATCCGCAGGTACAGGCCGAGGCAGATGACACGATATTCATACGCGATGGCCGCATCGTGAATATAGAACGGCAGGCAGAACAAAAAAATGTAGCGATGGAGTTGCATGTATGAAGACTTTTTCCTTAGCCCTGCGCAACCTGCTCAGGAACCGCCGCCGTTCATTGACAACCCTGCTGGCCATGGTGGTGGGCCTGACTGCTATCCTGTTGTTTGGCGGTTACCGCTCGAATATCACCTATGGCATGGAAACCGGTTTTATCCAGGGCAGCGGCCACTTGCAAATCCAGCGTCAGGGTTATTTCCTCGAAGGTGGCGATAATCCTACCGCCTATGGTATCGCTGATTATCAGCACATCATTGATCTCGTCAAACAGGATAAGGAACTGGCCTCCATGCTGGTGGTGGTGACGCCAACCTTGCAGCTTGGTGGTCTGGCCGGTAATTTTTCTGCAGGTGTTTCACGTTCGGTACTGGCTTTAGGCGTCGTTGTACCTGAGCGCAACCAGATGCTGAACTGGAATGACTACGGCATGCAAAGCTATGCCAAGCCCCTGCCTTTGAATGGCAGCAACCCCGATGCAGTGGTCATAGGAGAGGGCGTCGCGCGCAAGATCAAATTGTGCAAGGCCTTGCAGGTACCAGACTGCAAGCAGGATGACACAGTTGTCGCTCCCGCCGACAATAGCGCCCAGGCCCCCGGTGATATCGCAGCGCTGTCCGCACTGGAGCAGGGCAATACCGTCAAGGAAGAGGGCACCCGAATAGAAATGCTGGCAGCAACTTCACATGGTGCGCCGAATGTTGCCAGCCTCAGTGTCATCACCGCCAGGAACATGGGCATCAAGGCACTCGATGATGTGTACATGGCCATGCATTTGAGTCAGGCACAAAAGCTGATTTATGGTAATAGCACGGCACAGGTAACCGCGATACAGATACAGTTGAAACATACATCGCAGATGCCAGCAGCGCGCGCCCGTCTGCAACAATTGCTGGACCAGAATGTCAAGGGGCAGGCGCTGGAGCTGCTGGATTTCAAGGTACTCAACCCCATGTATGGCCAGACGGTGCAATTCATGAATTCCATGTTCGGCTTTATCTCCATACTGATAGGCGTGATTGTCCTCTTCACTATCGGCAATACCATGAGCACTGCCGTGGTAGAACGCACGGTTGAAATAGGCACCTTGCGCGCCATGGGTTTGCGTCGTTCTGGCTTGCGCAGGCTGTTCCTGTGTGAAGGTGTGTTGCTGGGCGCGATAGGTGCGGTATGCGGTCTGCTTGGCTCACTGGTGATCGCTTATCTGATCAACAACAGCGGTGCAGCGTGGACACCGCCAGGTTACTCCTATGCCTACCTGATACAGGTGCGGGTATGGCAAGATATCCCTTTACTGATAGGCAGTATTATTGGTCTTTTGCTGGTGACGGTGATCTCGGCCTGGTTGCCAGCTAACCGGGCATCGAGACTCATGATTGTTGATGCACTGAGGCATGTATAAGGATAAGGAATGATGATGAAAACTTTGAAGACTTACGCAGTTTTTCTTGCCTTGGCTGGCCTGATGATGGGTGCCGCGCAGGCAGTACAGGCAGCTCAGAGCCCGCAAGAGATACTGGCTGCCAGTGATGTGGTGCGCAATCCTGATCATCCGTTTGGCCTGACCAATACCCTCATCGAATACCGTGCCGGTAAACAGACGGATACCAGCACCTTGTCCATCTATTCCAAGGCTGATCCTAACAGCGGCCAGTTCCGCAGCCTGATACGCTATGTTGCGCCAACCAGGGACGCCAACAAGCTGATACTCTTCAGCGGCAAGGACCTGTGGTTTTACGACCCCAGCAGCAAGGCCAGCATACGCATGTCACCGCAACAGCGCCTGTTGGGCCAGGCATCGAATGGTGATGTGGTGACAGTCAACCTGGCCAAGGATTACCAGGCCGTGAGTGCGGTAGAAGAAGACACTCAGGACGGCGACCGCCAGACCAAACATTGCAACAAGTTGAGCATGAATGCCAGCACGCCGGACGCCACTTATCATCACATCGACATGTGGATAGAGGTGGGTAATAATCACCCGGTCAAGGCCAAGTTTTATACCGAAAGCGGCAAGCTGCTCAAGACGGCCTACTACCGCCGTTATGAAAAACAGTTAGGGATAGACAGACCGACAGAGACCGTCATCATTGATGGCCTGGACCCAAGCTGGGTGACGGTGATGCGTTACTCCAGCCTGGTCAAGCGTGAAGTGCCTGACCAGTGGTTGCAGCGCGATTATCTGCCACGCTTCAAACCGGAATGACGATGCGCCGCAAACCATCTTCATTCAAACCCGGTATTTGTGCCTTGATGGGTTTGCTGGCAATGAACGCTTATGCCCAGCAAGATCCCGACCTAGATGCATTGAAAGTTGCGGATCAGATGCCCAATACGGTTGAGCAGCCCCGCAACTGGCGTCTGTTTGTTGAGGCAGGGGCTGGCGCTAATCGTGCGCGTCTTGACGGCAGCAGCCAACAATTCCAGCGCCTGTCGCTGGATCTGCAATATGACAATTCCTTTGCGCCAGGCTGGCGCGCGGTACTGTCTGATCGTCTTGATGTGAGCTGGCCGCCACAGGCCATCGGGTTGCCGCATGACATTAATACAATCAAAGAAGCCTACCTGAGCTGGCAAGTGCAGACCGATCAGATACTGGACCTCGGACGCATCAACGCACGCAATGGCGTGGCGCTCGGTTATAACCCTACCGACTATTTCCGCACATCTGCATTGCGGTCTGTGGTGTCGGTAGATCCTGCGAGTCTCAAGGAAAACCGTCAGGGCAGTATCATGCTGCGGGGGCAAAAACTGTGGAGTGGCGGTTCTTTGACTGCGCTGTATTCACCCAAACTGGCTGACGAGCGCAATTACTCCAGCTTTAGCCCTGATGTTGCCGCCACCAATGGGCAAGACCGCTGGTTGCTGACTTTGAGCCAGCAAGTGATGGACGGCATTACGCCACAGCTTTTGCTGTACAAGGCAGAAAAACAGCCGGTGCAAATCGGCTTGAACCTCACGGCCTTGCTCAATGATTCCACCGTCGTGTTTGCCGAATGGTCGGGCGGGCGCAGCCAGTCCAGCTTTGCACAAGCCATGCGACAAATCGGAATAACTTATCCTGATGACAGTGTGTTTCGCAATCATAGCGCGACTGGCCTGACCTATACCACCAGCAACAAGATATCGCTGACAGCCGAACTCGAATACAACGGCGGTGGCCTGGACCAGGAAAAATGGAATAGTCTGGGGCAGGCTTCCCTACAAAGTTATGGCATTTACCGCCGTTACCTGCAGGGTGTGCAAGAGACACCTGCCAAGCGCACAGTCTTTGTCTATGCAAGCTGGCAAGATGCGCTGATCAATCACCTGGACCTGACAGCGATGAGCCGCTATGACCTAGCAGATTCCAGCCGCATGTCATGGATGGAGGCGCGCTACCACCTGAAGCACACAGAGTTCGCGCTGCAATGGCAGCGCAACAGCGGCAAGAGCCTGAGCAATTACGGCGCTGCACCGCAAATGCAAAGCTGGCAATTGCTTGCGCGTTATTATTTTTAGCCTGTTACAAGGATTTTTAGTCTGTTACAAGACTGCGGTGGTGGTTACCAGCACTTACATCGATTACATTTTTTGCCGTCATCGGAAAAAGCAGCGACTTCGTTATAGGTGCATGGGCAGCGTGCTCATATCGACCCAGGAAGCCTACTTTTAATCAAAGGAATACTCATGAAATCCATCAAGCTCGCCGCCGCCCTTGCTACTACCCTTGCCCTGACGTTGGTTGCCGGTTCTGTTTTTGCCCAGGACCCGGCAACGCCAAATGTAGAAAAACGTCAGGACAGACAACAAAAACGCATCGCCAAGGGCGTTGAAAGCGGTGCTTTGACAGCAAAAGAAGCCAGCAATCTGGAAAAACGTGAAGCCAAGATAGAGGGTGATAAACAGGCTGCCAAGGCAGATGGCGTAGTGACACCGGCTGAGCGCGCCAAACTCGAACACGAAGAAAACCGCGCCAGCAAGAAAATCCGTAATAAAAAGCACAATGCCAGTGCGGCAACGACGACTAACTAAGTTAAGAGCCAAAGCTGAACAGGCAAGCAAAACCGCTGGTAGATACCAGCGGTTTTTTCTTTGCTGCGGTGCGGATTGTGGTGTTATCTAACAGTTGTTAGACGTAGTTGGATGGTGTTTTTGCAACACTGCTACCATGGCTTTTTTTCCTGCTTCTTCTCTACGTCCCCTCCTGGTTTTCTCTGTGACTCTGTGTCTCAGTGTTGAGAGGTCTTGAAGTTTTGAAGTCATTTTCAGGCAAGCTTGCCTACTTACCATCACCTCACTAGCATATCCGGCTTAATTTATACCGTATAATCGGTGGTTACAACCCTTATTACACCCATTTTTCAGCTTAGAACCATCATTTATGAACTCGTCAGAAATCCGCGATAAATTCCTTAGCTTTTTCGAATCCAAGGGCCATACCCGTGTGCGCTCTTCCAGCCTGATACCCGGCAATGATCCTACCCTGCTGTTCACCAACTCCGGTATGGTGCAGTTCAAGGATGTGTTCCTCGGCCAGGACAAACGTGCCTACACCCGTGCCACGACAGCGCAACGCAGCGTACGTGCTGGCGGTAAACATAATGATCTGGAAAATGTGGGTTACACCGCGCGTCACCACACTTTCTTTGAAATGCTGGGCAATTTCTCTTTCGGCGATTATTTCAAGAAAGACGCGATTCACTATGCATGGGAATTGCTGACGACGGTCTATGGCTTGCCAAAAGACAAGTTGACCGTCACCGTCTATCAGGAAGATGACGAAGCCTACGATATCTGGAAAAACGAAATCGGCGTACCGGTAGAGCGCATCATCCGCATCGGCGACAACAAGGGTGCGCGCTATGCATCCGACAATTTTTGGCAAATGGCTGACACCGGCCCTTGCGGCCCTTGTACCGAGATTTTCTATGACCACGGTCCGGAAATCTGGGGCGGCCCTCCAGGTTCACCAGATGAAGACGGCGACCGTTTCATTGAAATCTGGAACCTCGTATTCATGCAGTTCAATAAAGATGAAGCGGGTGTCCTGAACCCTTTGCCTAAACCATGCGTGGATACCGGCATGGGCCTGGAGCGTCTGTCTGCAGTTTTGCAACATGTGCATTCCAACTATGAAATCGATACTTTCCAGAACCTGATCAAGGCAGCAGCGCGTGAAACCGGCTGTACGGATCTGGAAAACAATTCCCTGCGCGTGATTGCTGATCATATCCGTTGTGCCGGCTTCCTGATTGTCGATGGCATCATCCCTGGCAATGAAGGCCGTGGTTATGTGCTGCGCCGCATTACCCGTCGCGCCTTGCGTCATGGCCACAAGCTGGGCCAAAGCCAGCCTTTCTTCTACAAGCTGGTACCTGATCTGGTCAAGGAAATGGGTGTTGCCTATCCAGAGTTGGCAGAAGCTGCTGAGCGGGTTGCGGATGTAATCAAGCAAGAAGAAGTGCGCTTTGGTGAAACGCTGGAAAATGGTATGAAGTTGTTGGAAGCTGCATTGGCAAAAGATAGCAAGTATCTGGATGGCAAAACAGCATTCGCCTTATACGATACTTATGGCTTCCCTATTGATTTGACTGCCGATATTTGTCGTGAACGTAAAGTCGAGCTTGATGAAGCTGGTTTTCAAGAAGCAATGGAAGATCAAAAAAACAAGTCTCGCAAAAATAGTACGTTTGAAATGGGTGCAAGTGTCGAGTACTCCGGTGAAAAAACCAAATTCGTTGGTTACGATCAATTGCAACATGAAGCCAAAGTGATAGCCCTGTATGTTGATGGTACTGCTGTCAATGAAATCAAGGCAGGCCAAAAGGCAATCGTCGTTCTTGATACCACGCCTTTCTATGCTGAATCCGGCGGTCAGGCTGGCGATTCCGGTGTACTGGTGACAGCCGATGGTGCCGTGTTTGAAGTCAGCGATACGCTGAAAGTACAGGCTGATGTATTCGGTCATCATGGCGTCCTGAAGTCCGGCAGCCTTAGTGTGGCACAAAGCCTGAAGGCTGAAGTGAATGCAGAAATCCGCGCACAAACCATGCGCAATCACTCTGCCACGCATTTGATGCACAAGGCCTTGCGTGAAGTACTGGGCAGCCATGTCGCACAAAAAGGCTCTCTGGTGGATGTGGAAAAAACCCGTTTCGACTTTAGCCACAATGGCCCTATGACTGCGGATGAAATCCGTCAGGTAGAAACCATCGTCAACCGTGAAATTCTGGCCAACGTCGCTACCCAGGCACAAGTCATGGGCTATGACGATGCTGTCAAGCATGGTGCGATGGCACTGTTTGGCGAAAAATATGGCGATGAAGTGCGCGTGCTCGACATCGGTACTTCCCGCGAATTGTGCGGTGGTACTCACGTATCCCGTACTGGCGATATCGGCCTGTTCAAGATCGTTGCTGAAGGTGGCGTTGCTGCCGGTATCCGTCGTGTTGAGGCGGTGACTGGTGAAGTCGCGCTGGCGCTGGTACAAAACCTGAACAGCCGCATCAATGAAGCTGCAGCCGCCCTGAAAACCCAGCCAGAAGAATTGACCCTTCGTATCGGTCAGGTGCAGGATCACGTCAAGGCTTTGGAAAAAGAGCTGGCAACACTGAAATCAAAAATGGCTTCCAGCCAGGGCGATGATCTGGTGAATCAGGCTGTTGATGTCAAAGGTATCAAGGTGCTGGCTGCGACGTTGCAAGGCGCTGACGTGACAGCTCTGCGTGAAACCATGGACAAACTTAAAGACAAGCTGAAAACTGCCGCCATCGTGCTGGCGGCAGTTAATGATGGCAAGGTCAGCCTGATTGCTGGTGTGACAGCGGATACCACATCCAAAGTCAAGGCGGGTGACCTGGTTAACTTTGTAGCGCAGCAAGTTGGCGGCAAAGGTGGTGGCCGTCCTGACATGGCGCAAGCGGGTGGTACTGATGCCAGTGGTCTGACAAAAGCCTTGGAGGGTGTGACTGAATGGGTAACTTCACGTCTATGATACATATACGCCGCGCTGAAGTTTCAGATGCGGCCCAACTGCAAAGGGTGTTCGCCAGTGGTGGCACCTATGCAGGTACTTTGCAATTGCCTCACCCAACAACAGAGATATGGCAAGAGCGGCTGGAAAAGGCTGACCCCAATGATACCCGCCTGGTCGCTATCTATGATGGTGTGGTGGTGGGTATGGCCAGCCTGCATATGGAAAAAAAGCAAAGGCGTAGTCATGTTGCCTCGCTAGGCATGGGGGTAGCTGACTCTTTTTCCGGGCGCGGCATAGGCACGGCACTACTGACCGAGTTGCTGAATTTGTCGGATAACTGGCTCAATCTCCTGCGCCTGGAATTGACGGTGTTTTGCGATAACACTGCGGCCATCCATCTGTATAAAAAATTTGGCTTTGAAAAAGAGGGCACCATGCGTGCCTATGCTTTTCGCAATGGCCAGTACGTCGATAGTTATGCCATGGCGCGCCTGCATCCCAAGCAGGCGATGATACCGTTGAGGGAAACCTGAGGTCAGCATGGAATTAAAGTTTTGCCCAGTATGTGCAACATCCCTGATAGAACGTCCCGATGAACAGGAAGCAGGCAAGCTCAGGCTGGTTTGCCCTGAAGGGCATTGGACCCATTGGGACAATCCCTTGCCTGTACTGGCTGCGCTGGTCGAGTTTGAAGACAAGGTACTGTTGGCGCGCAATGCTGCCTGGCCAGAAAACACTTTCGCCCTGATCACCGGCTTTATGGAGCGTGGCGAAACCCCGGAGCAGGGCGTGGCCCGCGAGCTCAAGGAAGAAACCGATCTTGATGCGGATGAAATCACCCTGATTGGTGTTTATGAATTCATCCGTAAAAACGAACTCATCATCGCCTATCACGTCAAGGCATCCGGCACAGTCAGCCTGTCGCCAGAATTGCTGGAATATCGTCTCATCGAACCCGAAAAACTCAGGCCCTGGAATGCCGGTACCGGCCATGCCATGGCTGACTGGATGCGTACGCGAGGCCTGGAACCGGTTTACCGGGAATGGGAAAATAAATAGCTTGAGTCTTTTGCAATGCAAAACGATGAAGACACAAAAATGCCCGGAAGCGCAGGATTTTATGTGCAATTGCCAATAAAAAAACCAGTTTAACAATTGTTTTAGTGAAATATCTCCATTAAGTAAGCCAGCAGTAAGTTTATTGTCTAAGATGAGAATGTAGGCTTTAAACGAAGATTTTTAGTTTTTTGCACCATTTCCGTGCGAAAACTTTTTAAAATATTTGGTCTTTTGTTGTTAGTCTGCTGCGATGCACCATGCGAATGAAAATTCCGGTAGAATTGGTGCATCAATTGTCGGGCGAATTAGCTTACTCAATTTGTATTTCTGGGGAAATCATGCAATTCAATAAAGAACTGGATGCACGCGGACTGAACTGTCCTCTTCCAATTTTAAAGACTAAAAAGGCGCTGGCCGAAATGCTCACTGGTGAAGTGTTGCATGTGCTGGCGACTGATCCTGGTTCGGTCAGGGACTTCAAGGCCTTTTCCAAGCAAACCGGCAATGAGCTGTTGTCGCATCAGGAAGGCAGCAAAGAGTTTGAGTATTTCATCAAGCGCAAATAAGTCTTTCCAGTCTGCATATACCCATCGGCAAAGCAGCAAATAAAAACCCGCAACCTGTTGCGGGTTTTTTGTATTAAGGAATGCACTTTTCATAGTTGACGCATCTCTGGCCCAGTCTCAAGCATGGTGGATTAGGCATTCTGCTCTAGTGGTAAAGTGGATTAAAAAGAACGCTCGTGCTAAATTGTGCAAAATCTTGATGTTTTCGTTTTATAATCAATAGAATTTACGTATACGTCAATTTGCAGACGCGAAAGCGCAGTAAGATGAGACGTTTGGTGCAGCAGTGCGGTGCACGCCACCCAGTTCGTCCCGCAATGCAAAATACGTCAAGGCAGCAAGTTTTCAGTATCAAGCTTTAACATTCGTAGCAAGTTTCGTATAAATCGGTATTAAATTCGGTATTCCCCAATTAGCTCATAAAGGCAGAACTATGAAAGTCCTGGTACCAGTCAAACGCGTCGTCGATTACAACGTCAAAGTACGCGTCAAATCTGATGGCTCTGGCGTTGATATCGCCAACGTCAAAATGTCCATGAACCCATTTGATGAAATTGCTGTTGAAGAAGCGACCCGCCTGAAAGAAGCTGGCGTTGTGACAGAGGTGATCGCTGTTTCTTGCGGCGTGGCGCAATGCCAGGAAACCCTGCGTACTGCTATGGCGATTGGTGCTGACCGCGGCATCCTGGTCGAAAGCGATGCAGAACTGCAACCGCTGGCCGTCGCCAAATTGCTCAAGGCACTGGCTGACAAAGAACAACCACAACTGATCATCCTCGGCAAACAGGCGATTGATGATGACAGCAACCAGACTGGCCAGATGCTGGCGGCCCTGCTGGGCTGGCCACAAGCGACTTTTGCCTCCAAAGTCACCGTTGCAGATGGTAAAGCCACAGTCACCCGTGAAGTCGATGGCGGTCTGGAAACATTGTCCCTGACACTGCCAGCCATCATCACGACAGACTTGCGTTTGAATGAGCCACGTTATGTGACTTTGCCTAACATCATGAAGGCCAAGAAAAAACAACTGGACAATGTCAAACCGGCAGACCTGGGTGTGGACGTTGCTTCCCGTGTCAAGACTTTGAAAGTCACTGAACCACCAAAACGCAGCGCCGGTATCAAAGTACCTGACGTAGCGACTCTGGTTGCCAAGCTGCGCAATGAAGCCAAGGTTATTGGCTGATAGGTTTCAGCTTTCATAAAGACAGAATTTAAGAATAATTTTTGTTGCCCGGATATTGATCCTGACAACACATCAAGTGGAAGACATCATGACTACACTCGTCATCGCTGAACACGACAACGCTGGCCTCAAGGGCAGCACATTGAACACTGTTACTGCTGCTGCACAATGCGGCGCAGATGTACACGTACTGGTTGCTGGCCACAATGCTGGCGCAGTTGCACAAGCTGCTGCGCAAATCGCTGGGGTCAGTAAAGTATTGCATGCAGATGCAGCGCATTTTGCAGATGGCCTGGCAGAGAACATTGCCGAGCAAGTATTGGCAATCGCTTCTGGTTACAGCCACATCCTGGCACCAGCAACTGCCTACGGCAAAAACATTTTGCCACGCGTTGCTGCCAAGCTTGACGTATCGCAAATCTCTGAAATCACCAAGGTAGACAGTCCTGACACTTTCGAGCGTCCTATCTATGCTGGTAATGCCATCGCGACTGTGCAATCGACAGACGCGATCAAGGTCATCACTGTACGTACTACAGGTTTTGATGCTGCTGCCACTGGTGGTTCTGCTGCTGTGGAAACTGTTGCTGCTGTTGCTGACTCTGGCAAATCTGCATTTGTTTCGCGCGAAGTGGCCAAGTCTGACCGTCCTGAACTGACAGCTGCCAAAGTCATCGTTTCCGGTGGCCGTGGCATGGGTTCTGGCGACAACTTCAAGATTCTGGAACCGCTGGCTGACAAGCTGGGTGCAGCCATGGGTGCATCCCGCGCTGCGGTGGATGCTGGCTTCGTACCGAATGACTGGCAAGTTGGACAAACCGGCAAGATCGTTGCTCCGCAACTGTATATCGCCGTCGGTATCTCTGGCGCGATCCAGCATCTGGCCGGTATGAAAGATTCCAAAGTCATCGTGGCGATTAACAAAGATCCAGAAGCGCCAATTTTCTCGGTCGCTGACTATGGCATCGTAGGCGATCTGTTTGATATCGTTCCACAATTGGTTGCTGAGCTGGGCTAAAAAGGAACCCCTGATTAAGCTACTGCGCTACGCTATTTTGGGCCTGCGATGCTCGCCGTACAGTCGTACGAAGCGCTTCCGGGTTTTCAATGAGCCAAACTAACGCCGCTCGCTACGCTTCCTCAGGGATTCCTTGATTCACGTAATTTGTTGGTCACCTTAGTGATCTGACTGGGGGCAGGTAAGCGGTTTATCGCAATATTTAAGCGATCTTCTGACCTGCCCCTTTTTCTTTTTTTGGGATACAAAAATGAGCTATGTTGCCCCTGTCAAGGACATGCTGTTCCTCATCAACGAACTGGCTGGTCTGGCGGAAGTCAATGCCTTACCTGGCTGTGAAGATGCGACAGCAGAAACCGTAGAAGCTGTGCTGGAAGAAAACGCCAAGTTTGCTGGCGAAGTGGTTGCCCCTTTGAACTTCCCGGGTGATATGGCACCAAGCTATTGGAAAGATGGCGAAGTCTTCACCAGCAAGGGCTTTAAAGAAGCCTTCAAGATGTTTGGTGAGGCAGGCTGGCAGGGTGTGCAGCATCCGCAAGAATTTGGCGGCCAGGGCTTGCCCAAGCTGGTGGCAACGCCGTGCATAGAAATGCTCAATGCAGCCAGCATCTCGTTTGCCCTGTGTCCTCTTTTGACCGATGGCGCGATTGAAGCTCTGCTGACTGCAGGCAGTGACGAGCAAAAAGCCATCTATCTGGAAAACCTGATTTCCGGTAAATGGACAGGCACCATGAACCTGACGGAACCGCAAGCCGGTTCTGACCTGGCGATGGTGCGCAGCCGTGCCGTGCCGCAAGGCGATGGTAGCTTTAAAGTCTATGGCACCAAGATTTTCATCACCTATGGTGAACACGATATGGCAGAAAATATCGTCCACCTGGTGCTGGCACGTACACCTGATGCGCCAGAAGGCGTCAAAGGTATTTCCCTGTTCATCGTGCCCAAGTTTTTGGTCAATGCCGATGGCAGCTTGGGTGCACGCAATGATGCACATTGCGTATCGATAGAACACAAGCTGGGCATCAAGGCCAGCCCGACTGCTGTACTGCAATTTGGTGACAACGGCGGCGCGATAGGCACGCTGGTTGGTGAAGAAAACCGCGGCCTCGAATATATGTTCATCATGATGAATGCTGCCCGCTTTGGTGTTGGCATGCAAGGCATAGGCGTGGCAGAACGCGCTTATCAGAAGGCAGTGCAATACGCCAAAGACCGCGTGCAATCGCGTGACCTGGCAGGTTCTGCTGGCCCGGTTGCCATCATCAAGCATCCTGACGTACGCCGCATGCTGATGTCCATGCGTGCCCAGACCGAGGGTGCGCGCGCACTGGCCTACGTCGCTGCCGGTATCAGTGACTTTGCCCATCACCATGCAGATGCTGCAGTACGCAAGGCCAACCAGGCCAAGTATGAATACCTGGTACCTATCGTCAAAGGCTGGTCAACAGAAATGTCGCTGGATGTCACATCGACTGGCGTGCAGGTGCATGGTGGCATGGGCTTCATCGAAGAAACCGGAGCCGCACAACACTACCGCGATGCCAAGATTCTGACTATCTATGAAGGCACCACGGCCATCCAGGCAAATGACCTGGTAGGCCGCAAGACTTCACGCGATGGCGGCGCGACTGCAAAAGCCTTTATCGCTGACATGCGCGCGACAGAAGCACAATTGACGGCTATTGGTTCTGTCGACATGCTGGCTATACAGCGCCAACTGGCAGCAGGTACTGCAGCGCTGGAAGACGTTGTTGACTACGTCGTCACCAATTTCAAACAAGACATCAAGGGCGTGTTTGCAGGCAGTGTCCTGTACCTGAAACTAGCAGGCATCGTTTTCGGCGGCTGGCAAATGGCGCGTGCTGCCATCATCGCTCAGCAAAAACTGGATGCAGGTGAGGGCGATGCCGCTTTCTTGAAAGCCAAGATCGCAACTGCCCGCTATTTTGCTGACCATATCCTGTCGGCAGCACAAGGTTTGCGTTCAGCGATTGTCGATGGTAGTGCTGGTGTCATGGCTTTGTCTGAAGACCAGTTCTGATGGTTGTTGTAGTAAAACGCTAGCAAGTTAAATTGCCTGTTGTAAAAAATGGCTCATTTATCTGAATGAGCCATTTTTTTTATGGCGGTATCCAGTCTATTTTTTCTTTTATCCTCCCTGAATCCTGTGTGCGTTAGCGCATAGAGCATTGTCGCGATCGTCTCTATTATCATTAATCGGCATCTTTTGCCATTATTAATGCTGCCCGCCAAGATCGTGTGGCTGTCCCTGATGAGGAGTATCTTATGCAACAAACAGTCGCTGAATTTTTGGTCGCTACCTTATATGACATTGGTGTACGTCAGATATTTGGTGTCGTGGGTGATGCGCTCAATCCCTTTACTGATGCCATACGCCGCCACAAAGACATAGAGTGGATAGGCGTAAGACATGAAGAAGGTGCTGCCCTCGCTGCCGCAGGCCAGGCCAAATTAACTGGCAAACTGGCCGTCTGTTGCGGCACCACTGGCCCAGGTGCCAATCACCTGATTGCCGGTTTGTATGAGGCGCATAAAGACCATGCGCCGGTATTGGCGATCTCTGGCGGCGTTCCTGCTGCCCAGAGGGGTAATGACTATCTGCAAGAAAATACACCTGATTTATTGTTCCGCGATGTTGCGGTGTATACCCAAACCCTGACAAATGCCGAGCAGGCCGCGCATATATTCCACCAGGCGATTGCGCATGCTTATGGCATGCACGGCGTGGCCCATCTGAATATTCCGCCAGACGTATTTTCTGCAAAAACCGATGCCAAAATGGGTAGCCTCGCCACTTTGCGCGCTTCGCCAGAAATGGCGGCTGATCCTGAAGACGTGGCCGTGGCAGTGCACCTGATCAAGCAATCAAAGAAAATCGCGATTTTTGCCGGCACTGGTTGCCGCTCGGCTGTCACGCAAGTGCTGCAACTGGCAGAACGCTTGCAGGCGCCTGTGATGCACACCTTTCGCGGCAAGGACATGGTGGTACACAATCACCCGCTGTGGATAGGCGGGGTCGGTCTGATCGGTGGTGCACCTGGTGTTGATGCCCTGCAAAATGCAGACATGGTATTGATGCTGGGTACAGACTATCCCTATACCGAATACCTACCGAAGAACGGCAAAGTGATACAAATCGATTTGCGTGCTGAGGTAATGGGGCGTCGCACTGGTGTGCAGCTCGGCATAGTCGGTGCCATCAAGCCCACTCTCATGCAGCTTCTTGAACAATTGCCACAGCGCGAAGAACAAGATTTTTTGCAAACTGTGACAGAAGCTCGCAAAAAGTGGGATGAGATGCTGGACAAGAAAGCAGAGCTGGAAAACGGCAATGAGCCTGTCAATCCACAAGCCCTGGCGCGTAGTATCAGCAGGCACGCGAAAGCAGATGCTGCCATCATTATTGATACTGGTGAAGTGACACTGTGGTGTGGCAACTGGCTGCAACAATCCGGCCAGCAAAGGATACTTGCGTCATTCAATAATGCCGCAGTTGGTACCAGCCTTGGCCAGGCCAATGGCGTACAGGCCCTGAACCGCGACAGGCAAGTCATCGTCGCGGTGGGTGATGGCGGCTTTACCATGTTGCTGGGCGAATTCATGACCAGCGTAGAACATCGCCTGCCCGTGAAAGTGGTGGTATTCAATAACCAGCAATGGGGTCTGGTGCATATTGAAATGGAAGAGGCAGGCTTGCCTGCTGATAAGGGCAGCACATTTCCGAATATGGATTTTGCTGCCTTTGCAGTCGCTTGTGGCGCATCTGGATTCACGGTGAAGAAATCAAGTGAGCTGGAAGATGGCTTGCGTCAGTTGCTGGCCACCAGCGGCCCGGCGGTCTTGAATGTGTTTATCGATCCTTCAGAATTGCCATCCATGCCGCATATTCATCTGGACCAGATCTGGCGGTTTGGCCTGGCGCGGGTGAAAGAAGCTTTGCTCGCTTTGCGCGGTGGCTGAGCAACTGAGTCACTAAGCCATTAAGTCACTAAGGGATAAATGACCAAGCGCACCAGCAAGGCAGTATGGAGCAAATCCTTCAAAAGCATCTTGAACAAGATGACAAAAGCGGCAACGCGGACTGGTGCCAGTGCGATCAAAAAAACACTGGCAGCAGTTGTACCAAAGGCAGCCAAGCGCAAGCCAGCCAGCTTGCTTAAGAGTGCCAAGCCACGCGCATCAGCGAAAACAAAAAAAACCACAAAGCCAGTGCCAAGCTCAGGCGCAGTTCAAATTGCCAGCTTGACCTCTGGTATGACACCTGGCATGGCTGGCTTGCGGCGCTATTACCTGTACCGGCCACCCGGTATCACGCGTACGGAGCGTCTGCCGCTCATGGTCATGTTGCATGGTTGTTTGCAAGATGCCGGGGCACTGGCGGCCAGCAGCAAGATGAATCAGCTTGCTGCCCGCAAGCGCTTTCTCGTCCTTTACCCAGAGCAAGAAAAACTATCGAATGCCCAGGCATGCTGGAACTGGTATGACACCCGTTCTGGCCGCGCGCAACGCGAGGCGGCGTCCATTGATGCCGTGATTGATCAGGTATGCCTGTTGCAGCCTGTAGATCAGCAACGTATTGCAATAGCAGGGCTGTCTGCCGGTGCCAGCATGGCAGCCTTGCTGGCGGTGAGTCACCCCAGGCGCTTTAGCGCGCTAATCATGCATTCAGGCATCGCCACAGGGCTTGCCCATTCTTCTGCGACTGCCATCATGGCAATGCGCGGGCGGCGCTTGCTTCCAGCGCCTTTGCCTGCTGGTATCAAGCTGCCTGCCTTGCTGGTGATACAGGGTAGTAAGGACCGCATAGTCTCTCCTGTCAATGGCACACTGGCCGCGCAGCAATGGGCTATGCAGGTCGGTGCGAAAGCAGGCAAGCCGCGCACTGTGCAGCGCGGTGCGCGTTATCCATCCACCATTACTGACTATCGTGCACAGGGGCAAGTCGTCGTCAGTTTGTGTGACGTAAATGGGCTGGAGCATGCCTGGAGTGGCGGTGCCAAGGGGTTTGCTTACAGTGATCCCAAAGGGCCAGATGCCACAGCCATGATCTGGGCTTTTGCCAGCAAGCAGTTTGCTTATTCATCCTGATCAATTCTGAACGCTGTTGCGCAAATACATCTCCTGCTTTCATCTCCTGTTTTATCTGCAAAAAATCATTTCCCAGTGTTAAGCAACACACAGACGTAAAAGCTGGCGTGACCTATTCTGAAGCTGTTCTCTGGTCATTTTTAATCAAGAAAAAGCCTGAGATTTTATTGCGTAAGTCCTAACCAATTGAAAGCAGATGGATACCTATATGAATAACAATACTACTGAAGCAAACATGTTGGTAGTCACTCAAGAAAATGCATCCCGTACAGGCACTTCTGGTGTGTCCTGGGGTGCAGTGATTGGTGGCGCGGTGGCGGCAGCGGCGCTGTCGCTAATCTTGTTGATGCTGGGTGCTGGCCTTGGCCTGTCCGCAGTATCACCGTGGTCTTATAATGCGACGGTGATGGGTATTTCCACCATCGCCTGGATAGGCTTCACGCAACTTGCAGCGTCTGGCATTGGTGGTTATATCGCGGGCCGCTTGCGTACCAAGTGGAGTAATGTGCATGACAATGAAGTGTATTTCCGTGACACAGCGCACGGCATGCTGGCATGGGCAGTTGCCTCGTTGTTGACGGTGGGCTTGCTCGCCAGTGCAGCGCAAAGCATGCTCAGTGGCGCAGCAGATGCCGCAGGCACTGCTGTGACTGCAACAGCAGCGGTAGTGGGTAATGCCAAGGTCAATCCGGCAGATTATTTTACGGATATGCTTTTGCGTACTGAGCAAACGGCGACCGCACCTGCCGATGGCGCTAGTGCTGGCACTGGCAATAGCAGCGGAGCTCGCATGGAAGTTGGCCGCATCCTGGCGACGGGTATCGCCAACGGTTCGCTGTCACCAGGTGACCGTGATTACCTGGCCAAGCTGGTTGCCAAGCGCACCGACATGACACAGATAGATGCGACAAAACGCGTTGATACTGTATTTAATCAACTGAACCAGTCAGTTACCGACGCAAAAAATACGGCTAAAACCGCCGCTGACCAGGCCCGTAAAGCTGCTGCAAACTCTGCGCTGTGGATGTTCGTGGCCTTGCTGCTGGGTGCTTTCGTCGCCAGCCTGGCAGCAACACTGGGTGGTCGTCAACGTGACGAAGCACATGTGATTGTATAAGTCAGCAAAAATAAGTCAGCAAAAACATCTGCTTAAAACTCATCCCTGCTCCATAGCGGAGCAGGGGCAAACAAAAAATTATTAATATCTGGAGCCTATCATGCGTTCAATCCTGCTTTTGTTACTTGGCATACCCCTTCCTATCGTTATTTTGATTGCCTTGTTTGTGCGTTAAAAAAATGCCTGCAATCTGATTGCAGGCGTTCAAATAAAAATGGCTCATCTTTACGATGAGCCATTTTCTTTGGGTGCTGCATTAGACATTCATCAGCCGTAGGCACCACCCGTATATAACAAATCAAAGGTACGTGCGATGGTGGCAATCAGTGCAAACGCGCCTACGGCCAATGTCAATACCAGCAGCAATGCCAGCGGCCAGTTGGATTCACTGGTTTTGCCGGATTTGCTATTATGGCGGGCATCCCATTTTTCATCTGGCGTCAGACCCATCACCAGCGTTTCCAGTATGGCAATCAAAAAAGACACTAGCAAAAAGCTGTATTGAACAATCTCGGGTTTGCCAAAATAGAAATAGTGGATCACCATGCTGATCGGCAGCGTGATGAAATGCAGCCAGCCCCATTTGTCTTTTTTGCCACCTAGGTAAAAGCGGTGCAAGCCTATGGCGCCAAATAAAGCGGCCAGTAAAGTTGCCAGGGTTTTATTTTTATGTGGCGTTATATGATTGCTTATATCGTTGCTTGTATTTGTCGGTGTCATTGCAAAAACCATCAAAGTTGAAGCTGTGATTGTATGCGATGACGGTATAGCGTGTCTCAATAGTCACGCTGATCAATAAAATCACCCTTCGGCAAGGGAAAAGTGGGATAGTCCTTGCGACTTACTCAAGAAGCGGGCTATAATCTACAGCTTTTTCCGCGTTCAGACATTTTTTGGAAATATTATGGTCGTTATTCGTTTAGCTCGTGGTGGCGCAAAAAAGCGCCCTTTTTACAACATCGTTGCAACTGATTCCCGTAATCGTCGCGATGGTCGCTTTATCGAGCGCATCGGTTTCTACAATCCAGTAGCTACTGGCAATGCAGAAACAGTACGCGTTGCAGCTGATCGCCTGGCTTACTGGCAAGGTGTTGGCGCTCAATTGTCTCCAGCAGTTGCTCGCCTGGTAGCTCAGTCCGGTAAAGCAGCAGCTTAATCGCTGCAAGCTGTATCATGACTGCTGCAGTCCATGCTCCTGATGATCTGGTCCTGGTTGGCTATATCTCGGGAGCATTTGGTATTCACGGCTGGGTAAGGATACGTCCTTATTCTGCTGATGCTGACGCATTGATGTCAGTAAAAACCTGGTGGTTGGATAAGCCTGAGTTGCGTGATGTCGATCGTCTGGAAGTTAAAATCCAGGGCGAAGACGTAGTTGCGCGGCTGGTGGGTGTGCCTGACAGAAATTCCGCAGAAGCACTGAAAGGTGCAACTGTACACATTTCTCGCAAGCATTTTCCTGTCTTGGCGTCCGGTGAATTCTATTGGCTCGATCTGATAGGTTTGCAGGTAGATAATCTTCAGGGTGAGAATTTAGGTGTGGTCAGGGATTTGATGGACAACGGTGCGCATCCGATTTTACGGGTGGCGGCAGCGGATGTACCTGAAAATGAACTGGCGAAACACGAACGCCTGATCCCTTTTGTAGAAGCTTTCGTCAAGGAAGTCGATCAAAAAGCAGGCAAAATCCAGGTCGACTGGGGTAGTGATTATTAAGGTGATGAACTCAGAAGGCATGCACATGCAGTTTGATGTCATTACACTGTTCCCCGAAATGTTCGCTGCCATTACACAATCAGGTGTAACGAGGCGGGCTTTCGAGCAACAAAAATGCGAATTAAAGCTGTGGAATCCGCGTGATTTTACGACTGACAGACATCGTACTGTGGATGACCGGCCTTATGGCGGTGGCCCGGGTATGGTGATGCTGGCAAAACCCTTGCAGACCGCAATCGAGTCTGCCAAGGCACGTCAGGCTGTCTTGTCTGCAGTGGCACCCAAAGTGATCTATCTGTCACCACAGGGTAAGCCGCTGACACATGAAAAGGTCATGCAACTGGCGGCAACGCCGGGTCTGGTCTTGTTATGTGGCAGGTATGAGGCAGTTGATCAGCGCTTGCTGGATAATTACGTCGATGAAGAAATCAGCCTCGGCGATTTCGTCTTGTCTGGCGGTGAATTGCCAGCCATGGCCCTGATGGATGCTGTCATACGGCAAATTCCTGGCGTCTTGCATGATGACGCCTCGGCAGTGCAAGATAGTTTTGTCAATGGTTTGCTGGATTGCCCGCATTACACCAGGCCAGAAGTCTTTGAAGATCAGGCTGTGCCAGCCGTGTTAATGGGTGGTAATCATGCTGAAATCGAAAAGTGGCGGCGTCAGCGTGCACTCGAAGCCAGTCAGTTAAAGCGTCCGGATTTAATCATCGCAGCGCGTGCGGCAGGCTTGTTGAGTCGTGCCGACGAAAAGTTTTTAAGCAGTTTGTAGTATCTTCCTGCTCTCGGGCGGGAATTAATAAGCGTGAATCTTCAATGATTCACATGTTAAACCCCATCCTCTACCGGGCATCAGCCAGAACCAGATTCTGCAGCGTCGGCAAGATGGTCATAGGAGTAAAAAATGGATCTGATCCAAAAATTAGAGCAAGAAGAAATTGCTCGCCTCGGCAAGAACATCCCTGACTTTGCGCCAGGTGATACAGTAGTTGTGAGCGTCAACGTTGTTGAGGGTACTCGCAAACGTGCACAGGCTTACGAAGGTGTAGTTATCTCCCGTCGTAACCGTGGTTTGAATTCCAACTTCATCGTCCGTAAGATTTCTTCCGGCGAAGGCGTTGAGCGTACATTCCAGTTGTACTCCCCACTGATCGCTTCTATCGAAGTGAAACGTCGCGGTGATGTACGTCGTGCAAAACTGTACTATCTGCGTGAACGCTCTGGTAAATCTGCTCGTATCAAAGAGAAATTGCCAGCACGTAAAGTTGTTGCAGCAAAAGCAGAGTAATATCTGTTCTAGCCGTATTGAAAAAGGATGCTCCGGCATCCTTTTTTTATTGGAAAATAGGCGACAAATGCTTTTTGCAATGCCAGCAAAAAATAGCCAGACCAACAATAAAGTTAATTGTCATTGTGAGTAAACCGGTTTTTGACCCTCAGACTTTTCCTATCCATTCCTTGGGTGAAGAAACGGCTGTGCCTGCGGCACATCTGTCACCAGCCTGGTTGCGTCAGCATTTTTCGCAACAGCATGAATGGACGCCAGAAGTTGTCGATGAAAGTTTTTTCTCCAAAAACCTGCCTTTCCGGCTGGCCTCGGTCTTGATACCCATCGTCATGCATGATGACGGCTTGACTGTGCTTCTCACTGAACGAGCTGCACACCTGAACCATCATCCCGGGCAAATCAGCTTTCCTGGAGGGCGTTTTGAGGAGGAGGATATTGATCCGGTGACTACAGCTCTGCGTGAGGCAGAAGAAGAGATAGGCCTGCAACGCGAATATGTTGAAATTCTGGGACGCCTGCCAGACTATAAGACAGGTACTGGCTATCAGGTTAGTCCCATCGTTTCATTGATCATGCCTGGTTTTCCGGTGCGTAGCGATCCCTCAGAAGTCGCCTCGGTTTTTGAAGTGCCGCTGGATTTTTTGATGGATGGCAAAAATCACCAGCGCCGCAGCTTTGATTTACCTGACAATGCAGGCAAACGGCATTTTTATGCTATGCCATACGAGCAGCATTTTATCTGGGGCGCAACGGCGGGCATGCTGCGCAATCTGTTTCATTTCCTGCGTGCATGAGTCTTAAGTTCTTGCCTTGAAGAACAAAGCTTCATAATCTGGGCAAATCGGTTTACACTTGCCGCATTTGCAAATTGATTGTTTGCAGCATTGCGCTGCAACATAAGCCCAGTCTACCATGACCTTTATTTCCATCCTGTTAGCGCTGTTGATTGAGCAGCTCAAGCCCTTGCGGGCAGATAACCCCATCTATACGCAAATCCAGACGCTGGCTGACAAAATCGAAGCCTCCTTCAATGCAGGCAAGGTCAAGCATGGCCGCCTGGGCTGGTGGATAGTCATCGGCTCGCTGACGCTGCCAACCGCACTTATCTACTGGCTGTGTCTGCGCCTGAACCCGATTGCCGCCTTGCTGTGGAATGTGCTCATCGTCTATCTGACCCTGGGTTTCCGTCGCTATAGCCATTATTTCACTTCGATACAACTGGCCTTGAGCTCAGGCGATGAAGATACCGCCAGACGTTACCTGGCTGAATGGACCCATCTGGATACCACCGGCATGGAGGTCTCAGAAATTTCCCGCCTTGCCGTCGAACGTTCATTGATCGCCACCCACCGCAATGTATTTGGCGTGTTCTTCTGGTTTCTCATGCCTGTCGGCCCCGCTTGTGCTGTCATGTATCGTGCGGCTGAATATCTGTCACGCGCCTGGAACGAGCCTGAACACATGAAAAACGAAGAGTTTGGTATCTATGCAGCCAAAGTCTTTTACTGGATAGACTGGGTGCCAGCCCGCCTGACCGCTGTCGCCTTTGCCGTGGTCGGCAATTTTGAAGATGCGGTTTACTCCTGGCGTAATTATGCTGACCGCTGGTCGGATGAACTGGTCGGTATTATCCTGTCTGCCGGAGGCGGTGCCCTTGGCGTGCGCCTGGGCGAGCCAGAAGAAAAAGCCATGGTCTTGCAGGCAGATGCCACCGCCGTTGATATCGATAGTCTGGAACTGGAAAGCCAGCCAGGTGCAGAAGCCTCACCCCGCGCCTTGCAAAGTGCAGTCGGCCTGGTGTGGCGGGCGCTGTTGCTGTGGATGCTGCTGCTACTACTACTTTCTTTCGCCGTCTGGATATAAATTAACGCCCTGTTGAACAACAGGGCTTTTTTCATTGATCCAGTTGACTACCGGCTGTATTGCTCAGGCTATACTCGTGCTGTGTACGTATTAACGATTTATAATGAAAAAAATCACTGCCCCCGGTATCTGCCTGCGTGCTTATGAAGCTGACGATGCGGACATGTTTGCTGCCGTAGTACGTGAATCGGTAGCGAGCGTTGGTCGCTGGATGAGCTGGTGTCATGCTGACTTCAATAGTGACCACGCACGTGACTGGTTTGCGGTATGCGACAAAGCGCGGGAAGAAGGCACAGCCTATGAATTTGGTATCTTCAATGAAGATGGTAAGGAATTGCTCGGTGGTGCAGGCCTGAACATGATCAGCAAGCTGCATAATTACTGCAATCTTGGTTACTGGGTCAGGCAGTCTGAGCAAGGGCGGGGCATTGCCAGTCAGGCGGCGATATTACTGGCCGATGCAGGCTTTAAGCAACTGGGTTTTCACCGCATAGAGATTGTCGCTGCCGAAGGCAATGTCGCCAGCATTGCCGTTGCAAAAAAAATTGGTGCGCAACTGGAATGCATGGCACGTAACCGCCTGGTGGTCGGTGGTGTACCAGTGACTGCTGCCGTACATGCATTATTGCCGCAAGACTGGCAGGCCGACTTGAATTATCTGGTACAAAAATAAAAGCTTGCGGGCAGCAGCTTACAGGCCGCAGCCCGCTTGCTTCCATCTATGGAGATCCATGTCAGAGCGCAACACCAGCATTGATATTGCCAAAGGCATAGGCATCATCCTGGTTGTCTTTGGACATAACTGGATCATCGCGCATGATCATGGCGAGCTGTTCCGGATTATTTTTTCTTTTCACATGCCCCTGTTTTTCTTTTTGTCCGGGGCTGTCCTGCATCAGGATACTGGTTTCAAAGACTTCCTGGCCTTCAAGATTGATGCGCTGTTAAAACCCTTTTTCGTCGTGCTGTCAGCCTGGGGCCTGGCGCGCATACTTTGGTCGGGTATCGATGCCCGCAGCTATTTTCTGGGTATGTTGTATGGCACAGGCAATACCATAGAATGGGTGCCGCTATGGTATTTACCCCATCTGTTTCTGGCCATCATATTGGCCTGGATACTTTTGCGCCTGATGCACCGTCTGCGGCCCGGCATGTTGCTGCCCACTCTTAGTATTGCCATCCTGTTAGCCGTGGGCATCATCATGACTCAGCAATTTGCCGGGATGGATGCCCAGAAATTTGAAGGCCTCAATCTTGTACTGGGTAACCAGCAGCATAATTTCCCCGGCTGGCCGTGGAGTCTGGATCTGGCGGGTATCAGTACGGCTTTCATCTTGCTTGGTTATGTCATGCATGAGCATGTCATGCGCTTTCGTTTCCAGCCCTGGGTTTTTGCGATTACCTTGCTCCTGTTCGCTGCTCTCCATTTCTTTTTTGATGAAACCATAGACCTCAACATGCGCCTGTATGGCAACTGGTGGGTTTCAACTGCCCAGGCCTTGCTGGGCATTTACCTGGTGCTGTCGTTCTCAAGCTGCCTGCAATATGCTGGCAAGCCGGGCAGGGCACTGGCATATCTGGGTATCAGCAGTTTATTCATCATGATTTTTCATTCATGGATAGAATGGAAAATATTTGGCCTGCTGTCGCGGGTGAGCACGTATGCCTACCTGAACGCCAGCCTGGCATTTGTGGCTGGACTATTGCTACCCCTGTTGTTATTGATGCTGGTCAAAAAGAACAAGTTCTTGCATAGCCTGCTCTTACCCAGTACTCATATACCTAAAGTGCATGGCAGTGCCTGATCAGATCGGGTGCATTTGCTTTTGCATATTGCGCTAAATTGATTATTAATTTGCGGTACACATACCAAGGTCAAAAAGGACAATGACTATCATGACCAGTGAGCTCCTCGATGAGATTTATAAACGTGCAGAATATCTGTCAAAGACAGATATTCATCCCAGCCATGTGGTAGAGCTTTTGGAAGTATATGTAAAATCACGACCGCAGCATGGCAGGGCTTGGTCACTCTATGGTGTGGCTCTCAAGGATCTGAGCCGGAATAAGGAGAGTTTTCAGGCCCTGATCACCGCCTATGAACTGGCACCCGAAACTTACAAGGGGTTCGTCGCAATGCAGATTGCCATACTGGTGCAGGATTTTCAGTCCCCCAAAGATGCATGTGCCTGGTTTGAGGCTGGTTGCAAGCATGCCGATATTGATAATGGCTGGCCCTGGATACTCAAGGGAGCAAACCTCATGTACATGGAGGAATTTGATGCAGCGATCATCTGCTTCGAGACAGCCTTGCGTGAAGACCATGACTTGAAAGATGAAGCCTATTTCAATTTGGGTCTGGCTTACCGCGCACAAGGCAGGTATGAACAGGCAATCGACTGTTTTAAAAGTGCACTACAGATTAATCCCGCTTATGAAGAAGCGATTAATGCACTCGCGGGGATGGATAACTTGCCTGATACATTCAGGCTGATAGCAGAGTACAGAAAAAATTCTGGTGAAATACATTAAATTAATTACTCAGCATATTTCAGCACATTAATGCGACTAATTTATTTGCCAGCCTGCCCCAAAGGCACACGGATATAACTGTCACTGATTAATTGCAATTCAAACGGCTGGCCTGCATCGGCAATCGTCTCATCACTGTTGTGACATAATTTATCGAAACTGACTTTAAAAATCAGCTGCCTTGATTGCTGGCGTGTGTGCTGAATTCTTCAGGCATTTCTTCAAACTGCGCAATCCTGGCCAGGAACTGGCGTGTCCGGATAATGTCATTGCCTGCCAACATATCGGTAAAAGCCTGGAAGCGGGCAGAGTGTTGCAAGCGGCCCGACAACAATTTGGACATGCCTATCGCCAGCGGGATGAACAAGAAACCACCTAACAGGCTGGGGCCGATGAAGTTAGAGGTTTTAAGGTACAGATCCACGCCAAACACACCCTTGAACAGCACCAGTATGAAAGGAATGAACCAGACTATCTGTCCCAGTAAAAATGCCCACTTCAGCAGGCTCAGGCGCCTGGCCTTGTGTTCTGCCAGCTGCTTTTGCACGACAGTGACGGGCTGACCAAAATCCATGTCCTGCAAGGCATGCCGCAAGCGGTGATTGCATATCGGCATGGCGATGGTCCATGCCAGCAGGGCAAACGCAGGCAAGGCAAATTGCCAGTGACTGATGTGGTGCGATAGAAACCAGATCAGGTAAATCAAGACTGGTGTGCCAGCGATGATTTCATATTTATCGGTCCAGCTCCATTTGGCGATATCGCGCCTGTGCTGCTCCAGCAAGGATAGGCGCAGCATCTGGGTATTCATTCTGACGGCTTGTTCCAGGCGCTGGTCGCGGGCTTGCCATTCGGCTTTCAAGAGATCGAGATTCATGTCAGTTACTTTCTGCAAAGCGGGTTTGCAATTTCTGTTTGATGCGCGTCATGCGCGTGGCAACATTGGCGGCACTTAGCCCCATGATGCTGGCGATTTCGTCATTGCTGTGGCCATCCATGAACAACAGGATCAGGGCGCGGTTAAGCTCATCAAGCTCGCTGATGAGTTTATCAAGCGTGCGCATATTGTCGCTCTGGGCGTTGTAGAGCTGGTCTGCCTCGGCAATGTCGAGACCAAACTCTTCCAGCGGCAGGGTATCGCGTACCTGTCGCGTTTCACTGCGGTAGTGTGAGATAGCGACATTCATGGCGATGCGGTACATCCAGGTAGAAAACAGTACCCGCTGATCAAAGCTGCGAAAAGATCGCCATAACTGCATGACCATGTCCTGCACCAGGTCACGCCTGTCTTCTGCCTGGCGGCAATAGCTATAAGCGAGCTTATACAGCAGGCGTTTATGTGCGGCGAGTTGCTGCAAGAAGAGTTCTTCGTCCATATGCCCGTTCATATACTCGTTCATACACCCCGGGCCCGCGCAGGCCGCTGGCCATTCAAGAGCTTGCCTATCCAGGTAAACCTGACCAGATAGTGATAGCTGAGTAAAGCCACAGCCAGCGTCCCCAGCAAGACCGCTGCCAGTTTGATGGCCCAATGCCACTCACTGCGCGATACCAAAGCCTGCAAAGCCATCACCAAGGGCAGGTGTACCAGATAAATCCAGTAAGATGCATCAGCCAGATAGCGTACCCTGGTGTTTGCCTGCCTCATGCAGCTTAAGGCCAGACCAGTCAGGCCAAAACAAAAATGCCAGGCAGCCGCCGCATATAGCCAGGCAAAAATCAATTTGCTTTCATCATGCACTGCCGGAACCAGTCTTGGTACCAGCCCTCCCAGATACAGGCAGATAGCCGTCATCAATAGTGCAATGCCCAGATGCCAGGCCCAGCGTTGCTGCCACTGTGGCAATGTAGCAGTTGATTGCTGCAACATCCAGCCAAAGCCAAACGCCATGCCAAAACTGAGCCAGGCTGCTCGCCCAGGGTAGAGCGACTGATCTGGTGTAGGCACGCCAAACCAGCTCACCCAGTAAGACGTATAAAACAAGGCCAGCGCCACCGGCAGTGCCAGCAACATGGGGCCAAACGAGCCTGATATTACGGGCATGAGCCAGTCTGCACAGCGCCTCATTTGCGGCAAGATACCCAGTTGCCTGCAGACAGCCCAAAGACTCAGATAGACCACATACAGCAGTGTCAGCATATACAAAAACCACAAGTGCGCAAGCGGGAAACTGTCAGCCGTAAAAGCCGGTGGGGGCGGTGACTTTTGCGGCAGGCTGCCGCCATTGCGCACCCAGGCAGCCAGCACGATGGCGGCAACGATCGCTGCAAATATCACAGGCCAGCCAAGTAGCAAGGGCAGGGTGATGCGTTTGAACCTGTCCTTGATAAAACCCGCCCAGCCTTTCTTTTGCAAAACCAGGTGGGCAAAATAACCAGCCAGCATGAAGAACAAAGGCATCCTGAACATATGGATGACAAAAAATACCGGCCCCAGCAATGCGGTTTTTTGATTGTCGCTGACCATCCAAAAGAATTTGGCGCCAGGCAAAAAAGAAATGCTCGCATGCAAAAGCACGCCCAGCAGCAAAGCCCCGGCACGCAAGGCATCCAGGCCATGCAGGCGTTCGCTAGTTACTGCGGTTTGCGTGGCTTGGGCATGCGTGAGTGAGATTGCAGGAATGCCTGCATTACCTGCATTAATAGTGACATCGTTTTGCATGATGGCTCAGTTCGCCAAATTCGCAGCGCGTTGAAACCGGCTGGCAGCAATTGCCGGATTATTTTCCACCGCATCCACCACCATGCTCATGCGCTGCGCAGAACCTTTGGTGCCTATCTCAAAACGATAAGCCACCATCAGGCCATCATGCAGGCGATAATCACTGGTATAGACTTCCAGCTCAGTCATGCGGCCCATGACAGGGCGCTTTTGCAGACGCTTGATTTCCAGAAAACTGTCGGCATCCAGATAGATAGTCGATTCACCCGTAGCAGGAATGCTGACCTTCAGCACATGCACACGCCGACCATCAAGCTTCTCTATACCCGCATATTGCAAGGGGAACCCGAGCTTTTGCGCCGCCACCAGTATGCCGTCGAAATAACTTTCTTCCAGCATGGCAGGTAATTCTTCGGCTGATAAATCAACCGCCTTTTTGCCGCTAGTCAGAAAGGGGTCTATCTTCCACGTATCCTTACCATCATAAGCCGATACCTGTGTTTGCCCTTGCACTAGCACATCCCGTCGTAACAGGTTCGGGCGCTTTGCTTCTACTGTTACCGGTATGTCAAATGGTGCCATCCCTATGATGCGCAATTTAACGCGGCGCGACTGCAACTTGCTCACATCCCCCAGCGCCGCCAGATGCGCTTGCATGACGCGCTCCAGCGTCATATCGACAGTCGCTGGCAAGCTGGTTTTTGCAGGCTGCGCAAGTGCGCTGCAAGACCCGCATGCATAAAATAAGACAAGTATAAAACTGCGCATTAAAATCAAACCGTACATGATATCTCCCAGAAATAATGAGTTCATGTCTAGCGAGCTTGATGCACAGCTTCGCTAAACCCTTGCTCTGTTATTCGCAGGGGATAAGAGAAATTTACAGTTTTTCTGAAATTATTTTTTTATAGACATGAGAGCAAGAATTCTCATGCATGGTTAATCAGCTCTGCATTGGTTATAATCTGCCCATGCGCATTTCTTCCTCATTCCGGCACCTGACGATATGGCTTGCATGTTTTGCCCTGTTGTTCAATGGTTTGCTGCCAGCCATGGCTGGCGGGATGGGGGCGGGCGTGCCTGTTGTCGTTGCGCCTGGGGTTGTCGAGGTTTGTAGTGTCGAGGGTGTCAAGCTGGTGGATGCCGTCACGGGCAAGCTGATCAAACTGATTGCGGGCAAGTCTGCGCAAGACAAGCAGCATATGGCGGCGCATTGTGCTTATTGTGTGCCGCATGCAGGCCATGATTTTGTTTTGCCTGGTGCTTTGTCCTGTCTGCCAGAGGGTAAGCTGGCAGAGGCAGCGCCTTTGTTGTTTTATCAATCTCCTCACGTTTTATTCATCTGGACGGCGGCGCAGCCGCGTGGCCCACCTCTCGATCTGGTTTGATTCTCTCTGCTGTTTTACCTTTTGTTCACCGGCTTTGTTCGTGAGCAGGTAAGACGATATCAATCCATCATCTCATTATGATTAATGGCGATGAATGAAGAAAAGACATCAACATGAAACGTCGTTCTGTACTGACGCTGCTGGGCAGCCTGTCTTTGCTGGCTTGCAGCCGCACGCCTGTGACTTTTACCGGCATTGATATTACGGGTGCCAATTATGCCAATGATTTTCATCTGCGCGGGCATGATGGCAAGGACTACAGCCTTGCCAGTTTCAAGGGTAAGCATCTGCTGATATTCTTTGGTTTTACCCAGTGCCCGGATATTTGCCCAACGGCCCTGAGCCGTGCGGTGCATATACGCAAATTGCTGGCAGACAAGGCTGAGCAATTGCAGGTTATTTTCATTACCATAGACCCGGAAAGAGATACCCCTGAATTGCTGGCACAATACATGAAAGCATTTGACCCCAGCTTTTTGGGCCTGTATGGCGACATGAAAGAGACGCAGGAAGCAGCAGCAGCCTTCAAGGTGTTTTACCAGAAGGTGCCCAGCGGCAGCTCTTATACCATGGACCATACCGCAATCAGCTATGTGTTTGATGACAAAGGCAAGATACGCCTGGCATTGAAGCACGAACAAACCGCAGAGCAATGTGCAGCAGATTTGCGCGCACTGATGACTGCCTGAACTACATTAAAGGAAAAACACGATGAACAAAATCAATCAAATCATGATGGCGGTAGCTACTACTGTAATTGCAATCTCTGCACAGGCACAGGTCACAGTCAGTGATGCCTGGGTGCGTGCGACTGTTGCGCAGCAAAAGGCGACAGGTGCTTTCATGCAGATCAAGTCCGTCAAAGATGCACGTCTGCTGGAAGTGCGCTCGCCGGTCGCAGGTGTGGCAGAACTCCATAAAATGGAAATGACCGACAATATGATGAAGATGCGCCCCGTCGATGGCCTGGACCTGCCTGCAGGCAAGCTGGTGGAACTCAAACCCGGTTCTTACCACATCATGCTGCTGGATTTGAAGGCACAGGTCAAGGAAGGGGATATGGTGCCTGTGACCCTGGTCGTCGAGGGCAAGGACAAGAAGCGTGAAACCCTGGAGATCAAGGCTATCGCCAAGCCCCTGAACCAGGCAACGCAACATTGATGGAGGCAATATGAGTACAAGCAGAAGAGCAGGGCGTAACAGTTTTATCCAATTGCTGCAGTGCTTTAATGTTGCGGCAATCTGCGCGCTGGCAGTGTGGCATGCCTATGCATTTTATTTGCATCAGGCCATGTCGCGCGTAGCCAGACCAGCCGTGATAGAGTTTTTGCCATTGCCTGAACATCAGCAAACTACCCCGAGGATAATCACATGAAAAAATTTATGTTTATCAGCATGTTCACCGCAAGCAGCCTGCTGGCACAGGCTGCTCATGCCCATGTCACACTGGAGCAGGCTACTGCCGCCGCAGGCGCCTACCATAAGCTGACATTCAAAATCGGCCATGGTTGTGAGGGCAGTGCTACTAATGCGGTCAGGGTCAGCATCCCTGAAAACGTCAGTGGTGCCAAACCCATGCCCAAGGCGGGCTGGAAAATCGATACCAGTATACAAGTGCTTAGCGTGCCTTATAACTCGCACGGCAAGACCATCACTCAAGATGTGCGTGAAGTAAGCTGGACAGGCGGCCCCTTGCCTGATGCTTATTACGATGAGTTTTCGATACAGGTGAAATTGCCAGAGAAAGCAGGCAAGGTGTATTTCAAGGTCACGCAGTTATGTGAAAAAGGCAGGCTGGACTGGGTGGAAATCCCGGCAGATGGCCAGACTGCCAAGGGCTTGAAAACACCGGCGCCAGTGTTGGAGGTGCAGGAAAAAGCAGAGACCGGGCACCATCACTAAGCTGTTTTCATTGCAAAAAAATCCCTTACACAAAAAATGTAAGGGATTTTTTATGATGGCAGCTTATTCCACGGTTTTCAAGAAATTGCTGATCGCTTCATTAAATAAATAAGGTAATCCCCCGGCTCTGCCGGGGGGACTCCTCAAGGTTTGACCTATACGGCGGTCGGTTTGAAACTTCTATCTCTACCAAAAGAAGGAGTTTCAAGATGAAAGAGTATCAAAGTTTGAGTCATACGAGGTGGGATTGTAAGTACCAT
>NZ_JBMPPI010000022.1:0-99766 GCF_049340245.1 Undibacterium sp. TC4M20W | reverse complement strand
TACCGTCGTCTAAAAATGCGTTATGAGAAACTAGCTATGACACACGAAGCATTTCTTTCGTTGGCTTGTTCTCTCATTTGCTGGAACTTTCTTAAACCTTTAATTTAATTTCGCAACAGCTTCTAAGAAAACTCAAAGATGTCGCCAGACAGGATGAAATTTTTCAGCCAACGGTGGAACCTGGTAGAGGCTTTCCATTCTGCGAGGTCTGCGGACCAGTCAAAATCTGCAATTCTGGCGGTGAGTTAATCCGGGATGCTGAATTGTGGATACCATACGAAGACATTATTTTTGCGTCCCCTGTCCTTATCCTGCATTACATGGAAGTGCATCATTATCTTCCCCCGGCCGAGTACATTGACGCAATCATTGGTATTGATATAAGGCAGCCATTTGATGCGGAGAAGGTCTATAGAGATAAGCTTGTTATCAGTGGCTGGTTTTATCGGGAAAGGTAAATAGCTGGTCCAGACCTTATATTTAAAAATATCTTTCCGGAAACATGAGTCAACTGAAAAGGATGCAATGAAAAAATTTATCAAAGCTTTAGGGGTATTTCTCTTTTTGATATTTTGTTTCCTGGTCTTCGTTTCTTTTAATCCGGAAAGTTCATCGGTTATATTGAATGGTATGGCTGTAGATTCTGAGTTTTATCAGAAAACGCAGAATGCGATGTTATTTCTGATGCTCTTCCTGATCTTTACTCCGCTGCAGATTTTTGTTGTCTATCTACTTTTGAAATCAAATAAAGTAGATGCACTTAAAAAATTCGTCTTCTTTTCTTTGATTATGTCGATTGCCTGCTCGCTGATGGCGTATTACTTTTCTGGCGTGTTTCCATTCAGAATACCTGTGGTGAATTGACAGGTGCTGTTACTTCTACTGCAGCAGGAAAATTCCCAATCCTTTTTCATATTTGCTTGCCTAGCGCGCGGAAGAAATGTTTTTCTGGAAAATTGAGGCAACATGCGGCGCATTGCAATGCGCCCTACGTTACGGCGCTGATTGAAAATGAACTATACGTAAGTGTTATTCGATTAGTCTGAGAGTGCGATGTTCTCAAGACATTCTTCAATTAGCTTGCTGCTGATTTTTTGAATACCTTGATTGTTAAGGTAGGAGTACATCATCATAGTGGGGGTTGCCTCATGTTCGATATGAACAGCTGCATTCAGAAAATCTGTTTTTTTTAACAGTGATTCAAAAGGAGTAAGCTTAAGCTTTCTTCGCAAGCATCAATTTTCACGGAACAGGCTTGTTAGGATGTGGCAAATGCGAGGTAGATGGCCTCCAATTTTTGCTGTTACTTTGCTGTTACGCTCATTGAGCGTAGCCTGTCCCACCCTAAACTTCTCCCGCGATCTTTGAGAGCGAGGGATACAGAATGAGATATTCATGAAAATAGAAATACGCCCAGCCCAACCTGAAGATGCCGCTCTGATCCATGCCTATATCACCGAGCTGGCGATTTATGAACGAGCTGAGCATGAAGTCATTGCCAGTGTCGAGGATGTCAGGCACAGCCTGTTTGCGGCTGACAGCCCGGCGCGTGGCCTGATATGCAGCATAGACGGCTTGCCGGTTGGCTATGCAGTTTATTTTCTGAGCTATTCAACCTGGCTGGGGCGCAAGGGCATGTATCTTGAAGACTTGTATATTTCACCCGGCCAGCGTGGTAGCGGCGCGGGCAAGGCCTTGCTGCGGCATTTGGCCCAGGTGGCGGTTGAGAGTGGCTGTGGCCGTCTTGAATGGAGTGTGCTGGACTGGAATGAACCGGCGATACAGTTCTATTTATCGATAGGTGCGCAGCCGCAGGATGAATGGGTGCGTTATCGCCTTGCTGGTGAAGGTTTGCAGGCTTTTGCGGCTGGTGACAAGACGCTGGCTGCAGCCTGATTTTGCTACGATCATCGACCTTTTTTCCTTCTCGGTCCTTGCAGTTTTTGAGGGTGGTGTTGGCATTATGTTAGCATTCTGCTTTGCCAGGGTGAGCAAAATGCAAATACAGTGTTTAAATGCAGAGTTTTATATCACTCACAGGCCACCTGTCTGCTGGTACCGGTTTTTCAAGGCAGAGACAGACAGCATGATCAATCGTTGAGATAAATAAAGGCAGTATGATGACTATCCAAAAACAGGTATTGGCAGTTTTATTATTGGCAGGCAGCACATGTGTTGTCCATGCAGGCGATGTGTCGGTCAATATGCCGGGCATCAGCGTCAAGGCGCAGGACAATGGGGGCAAGGCAAATGTGCAGATGCCCGGTGTGAGCGTGAATGCAGTGCAGGGTAACGGTAACGGTAACGGTAATGGTAATGGCAACGGCAACGGCAATGGCGCTGGCAAGCAGGCTGGACGCGCCGATGGTGGGCGCATCATGGGCAATGACATGAGCAAATCTACGCAATGCAATGGCCAGCCTGTGAGCATACAGGGCAATGGCAACCAGATCAGCCTCAGCGGAGTTTGCCCTCAGGTCAGTGTGAACGGGAATGAAAACCAGATCACGATAGAACAACTGGGCAAGGTGCAAGTGGTGGGTAACGATAACCAGGTCAAGTGGGCGCAGGGACTGAATGGGGCTAAGCCGCAGGTGCAGAGTTCGGGTAACGATAACCAGATCAGCAGGCAGTAAACGTGCAGGTCGGTTGATTTGAAAAGGGTGTGGATAATCAAGCAGATATCCACACCCTTTTTATTTACTAATCGATATACCCATCGCTTTACTCATTGTTTGGATTACTCATTGTTGGGATTGCGTAATGAGCGGCTGAGTTGCGTGAAGTGAGGCAGGGCGGTTTCTTCGGCATCGGCTGCTGCGTGTGCTGCTTGTGCTGATTGTCCAGTAGGTGCCGCGGCTTCCTGCACTGCCTTGAGTGCCATGGCAGGTGCTTTTTCTGCAAGGTCAGCCTGCTCGGCGGCAGTCAGGGCAGTCAATGGTTTGTCGAGGAACTTGTACAACAGGCTGCGCTGGCCTGCCGTCATGTCGCGTGTTACCGGCATGAACAGATAGCTTTCAAATGCAGCAGGGGCTGTCAGGCGATGCAGGATGCCCGCATATTGATGCACCTGGGCCGGATTGGCCAGGTCCAGCCAGTTGTCCATGCAGGGTGCCATGGCATTCCAGTTGATGAGCACGTATTTATACACATTGTCCCAGGTCGGGGCCATGGCGGCTATATTGCTGTCTGCCTGGCGCACGCGTACGTAGGCATAGGTATTGGTCTGGGTATCGAGACCCTGGGTTGGCGGCGGCGCGCTTTTTGCAGGGACCGGCAGGTAGGCATATACCGTGCCCTTGGTGGCGCTGGCAGTGATGTTTAACACCCCTTGCGCATCGGTCTTGAGGTTTTGCGTACCCGTCACCTGGCCGCCGCTGGCCGACAACTGGAACAAGGTAACATCGCTGACCTGATGCAGCGGCTTGCCGCGTGAATACAGCGTGAACTTGACATTGCCGGCAGGGCCCTGGTCCAGATACAGGTTGGGCGTGTGTGGTATCAGGCGCAAGACGCTTTCTTGCAGCAGCAAGCCGTATTTGGAGCTGTGCAGTTCAAGCTGGCCTTTTTCTATATCCTCAGGGTTGACCTTGCTGATGTCAAAAGTAACGATGCCTGCGCCTGCCTCATAGGCCTTGCGGTCATACTTGTCGTAGTTGATGCTGGCGATGGCGTCAGCCTTGCCAGTCAAATAGAGCTGCAATGTACCCAGGTCTTGCTTGGCCAGGTCCATGCCGGTTTCGCTGACGCTGTTCGACAAATCCACCGTCATGATGCCTTTGCCCTGGCGTGCATGGGCAGCAGCGACAAAGGCCTTGTCATTATCGACTGGCAACAGGGCGCGGTCACCTGGTTCGTGCATGGGTTCGTCCTTGCGCCAGACGCCTATGGTACCGACCACCTGGCTGCGTGCAGGGTTAGGCTGGAAGCCGCCTTTGATGAGCTTGTCACGCAGTTGCTGGAATTGTGCCGTCGTGGCTGGTGCGCCTGCGGTAGCCAGGTCCGCATCATCAAAATAGACGGTGCAATAGGCATTGAAGCTGACGACGATGCCTTGTGCATCACTGTCTTGCAGTGCATGGTGCAGGGCGGCTAGCGCATCACTCTTGTGTACATCAATCTGCAGGCCGTGCTTGGAAAAGGATGTCTGCCAGTTGACCGAGGCTATGCCAGCGATGATGCCTTCGGCATTGCGCTGAAAGTTGATATAGCGTGCCGTAAAGCGCTGGTTGCATGGCGCGGCAACACGGCAGCCGCCATCTATGCCAAAGCTGATGCCGTCAAAGAATAATTGCGAAGTGCAGGCACCATAGGGTTCCAGGTCGATCAGCATGGCGCTGAGCTTGGCGGGGGCACCAACCAGTTTGTCTGTGGTGACCGGCCCCTTGCCCAGATCGACACTGGAGACTTCGGTATTAAAGAATTGCACACGGTGGGTGCCATGCGGGTTCCAGTTACCGCCACCAGCACCGGTCTTGACCGATTCAATCGCGCTCTGGCGAAACTGTTGCATGGTCTCGGCCGGTGTCATGACGGTCTGGGAAGTGTTCTCGTTATAAAAACGTGGGTAGTTATTGGTGACGATGGGGTCCCAGGAAATCTGCCCCTTGAAATGGATGCGCGGCGTTTGCAGGATACTCATGCTGTTCTCTCCCGATTCAGATTTTTTTGTAGATGAATGCTGGCCCGGCGACTTTGTGCTTGTCGTTCAGGGGCGTATGCAAGGCTTCAATCGCAGCCATGCGCAAATCAAACATCTTGCGCACCGCAATGCCGAGTTGTGCCGCATCACCATTCAGGGCCAGGTTCAGTGCATCAACCATGGCGCTATAGGCCTTGGTGCAGGCATCCTGCGCTGCCCTCGCTGCCGCTGGTTCCTTGGAAAAATCATGCAGCTGTGGATCAGCAATCGCAGGAAAAACCTTGGCATAATCCACACCCAGCGGCCCACCCCAGGAAAAACCCTGCGGCGAATCACTGGCTGTCAATACCTGGTTACGGTAGATTTCTTCAAAGCGATAAAAGTGCGCGAGTTCATTACTAAAGTCCAGCGGGCTGGTACTGGCACCTTCACCTTCAGAGACGATAACCTGTATCGCCCTGTGGGCATCTGCATAGTTATTCACAGCAAACAGCTGACCTGCAAAAAACTGCTTGTCATCGATCTGGTTGCGATTGGCCTGCCAGGCAGTGGCGGGCAGGGTTTTGAGATACGCATCCAGCGCATCATAAAACTGGCCTATGGTGACAGCCTTGACCGCAGGCGCAGCCAATAGCTTCAGTTGCGGGAATTCGATAGGATCTACCGGCATTTCTATGTTCATGCCTTGCTGCATCGCGGGCTTGCCAAACGGCAGTATGTGCAGGGTCAGCACCTTGCCGTCGTGACCTATGTCACCGGGCAATGGGCCGGGGTAGGTCGGTGGCTGCAATTTGGGGCTGCCACCAAGGGCATTGAGGATATTCGCCGCCAGGCACAGATGGATCATCTCCTGGTGCGTGATGGAGCGCAGGCGCGCAGCAGCAGGTGCATTGCTGCCCGGCAGTATCGTCAGTTGCGCATACAGATAAGGCGGCAGGGTGCCAAATTCTACGTTGATGGCAGTCTCCAGCATGGCCTGCGCCTGCGCCACGCTGGTGATGGGCGAAAGTTTAAGTAAGATCATGCTTGCCCCCTGCAGGCAGCGTGACAGCCAGACGTTAAATGCGTATTCATAGGGAGGTTCTCCTCGGCAAGAAGTGAAATGGTGAAAACATACATGGATGACATACTCGCTGGCAGTCTCCGGTTTTTCCTGCGGCAGGTGATACAGGTGACAGATAAATGTGGGCCACAGGTAATGCGCAAACATGATCAAAACAGGCCAGAGCGATCAAGGCTGACCTTTACCACATGTAACCGGCAGACATTATGGGTGGGACATGGCAGCAGGCCGTAACAGAATCAGCCCGCAGTACCATGAGTTAAAAGGAAGCATCCCCCTGTTTGCGGCGGCTACAGAAGTCAAATGAATTAATAATTTGAATTTACTATATGATAATAGTCAAAGACAGAATGTTTTGTCAAATTTGCATTAATGAGACAGATTCGTCAGAAAAATTACCTGAACAAATGGGATGCAGGAAGGGGTTGGCTGGTGGACAGATTAACTGGGTGCGACCTGCCGCCCAGCTTTCTGGTATTACTTCACGGAGTTGTATTTTGATACTTTCAGAACAGAGAGGAAAAACTCCAGATCGCAAGTTAAGCAACGGGTGTCAAGATCATCCGAGACACCCGCTACGATCTACGCCACTTCAACATGCAAAGTTTCTATCAAATCAGAACTTGTAAATCGCCCCAATGTTGATGAAACGACCTACCGCACCTGCCGAGTGCAAAGACAGATTGTATGGACGCCCACTGCCGTAGGTGCTGACGTCAACAGGTGGGGCCTGATTGAACAAATTAGAGACCGATGCATGCAAGGTCCATTGCTTGCCCATCTTGTAGTTAAGCGACAAATCAGTTTCCAGGAAGGGTGATACCCGGCAGAAACGTGCAGGTGTGTTTCCTTCTGGGAATACACCATTCATTTTGCCACCCTCACTACATGTGGTCTGTCCCAGGGTAGGATCAGTCAGGTCGTAGCCAGATATCCAGTGCAGGCTGGTAGCAACCTCCAGCTGGCCCATATTCCATGTCAGGTCCACCTGCGCCCGGTCTTTGGGGTTGGCGGTATCGGCGCCAATACCGGCTGGCCCGTGCGTGCCTGCCAGTTCATAAGTCTTGCCGTCGATAGTCATGGCATAGCTGAAGGCGTGCGTATATTGAAACTCGGCCTTCAGGCTGCCATATTCCCCCAGCTTGAATGTATAGCGGGTGTCGAATTCGATACCGCGGGTGCGCGTGCTGTTGGCATTGACCGGGGTAGCTGGATAGTAGGCGATCCGGCCAACAGGGGGCGTACACGAAGTGGTGCCGCCATTACCGTCAGCGCAGTCGCTGAGTTCAGGGGAGTTGCGCACCGGTGTGCCAGAAAGCGGGCCACCAATAATCTGATCCTTGACGGTGATCTGGTAAAGATCAATTGCCGTGCTCCAGCCTTTGACTGGTTCCAGTATCACGCCCAGGGTGGCCGATGTCGATTTCTCAGGCTTCAAAGCCGGATTGGTCGTGGTCAAACCGATCAGCGACTCGTTGCAAGAGGCGACGACAGTGCCTTTAGGATACATGCCATTGGCCAGATAGCCGCCAGGGCACAGCACCGGATCGTTAGCATTACCGACGCCGCCGCTGCTTGCCGAATTACCGTTCTCGGCCGGGCCCGGTGCACGGAATCCTTTAGCCACTGTGCCGCGCAGCGCAAAAGCGTTGCTTGGCGTCCATTTGAACGCCAGCTTGGGCGTACTCGAATTGCCAGCCAGGCCGTAGTGATCAAAACGGACGGCACCATCGATTTCCAGACCCTTCAGCACCGGCGCGATGAATTCGGCATAGGCAGACGTAGCCGTCTCAGAACCAAAGGCATACGCGCCGTTGGTCAACCCATCTGCTTGTGGCATCGAAGGTGCCGACAACTTGGTATGGAAAGACTGCAGGCCCATACTTACCATCAGATCGCCACCGTCAAGTTTTGTCAGCGCACGCGCGGCACGCAGCTCGCCAAAGGTGAGCTCTGAAGTGTCGAAGGACGAAACTGTCCTGAAGATGTTTGCCATATCGGCTGCGCTATTTGTTCCCGTCACCGAATATGGATTGCTGCTGCGATTCAAGGCAGCATTCATCGCCGGCACATTCACATTACCTGTACTTACCCGGTTCAGGTTGTTGCGGGTATAGCCGAGCGACGCGTCGATGTCCCACGCACCAAAGGTACCGCTAAGATCAGCCACCAGGCGGTAAGCCTTGGAATCGGTAGTGATGTTACGTGCCGGCGCACCCGGGATGGGGCCGCGCACAATGGCTGGCACGCCAAACGGATTTCCCGGATAGTCGGCGGGCACGCGGATGGAGGGAATGGCTGTGCCAGCGACATAATGAGGTGCCACGCCGGACACCATTTCCAATTGAGTGGCATAGGACGACGGGAAGTTGCTGAATCCCTGTGGCAGGGTAGCCTTGCTTTCAAACAGGGATGCCTTGATATTCACTTTCCAGTCCTGGCCCAGATTTTTGGTATAACTGCCCAGGATATTGATGTTTTCCGTCTTCGGTTGTAGCTGTTTGAACGGATCATCATAGGCGCACCCACCGGATGCCAGTTGGGAATAGCTGCCACAAACCGTACCGGGGAAGAAGGCGAAAGCAGCACTGTTGTCAGCGCCAGCTACCCGCTTCACGTTTGGATTCAACAGATAAGGCGACAGCACCGTGGGTGCCGTTGATTGCGGGGTCACGACACCCAGCGCCTTGTTCGCGCCGCCATAGGCTGACATATCCAGGGCCTGCCACAGTCCTGCGTCACGTCGCTGCGTATAGTAAATTGGGTCCTGCTTGCGATATTCCACGCTGATATAGGAATTAAAACCGTCCTGGTCCAGTTTGCCGATGCCGTGGCTAAACGTTGCATGAGTTGTGCTGCCGCCTCCCTGGCTGGTAGTGCCTGTCTCGGCTGACAGCGTAGTGCCGACCAGATTCTTTTTCAGAATAACGTTGACCACACCGGCCATGGCATCAGAACCATAGACCGCAGAGGCACCATCCTTGAGGATTTCAATTCTCTCCACAGCATCAAAGGGAATATTCGAAATATCGACAAACGAACGCGAGCCATCATCGGCCAGCGGGTAGCCCGCCATGCGGTGACCGTCGATCAACACCAGGGTAGCGTTGTTGTTCAAGCCGCGCAGCGAAATGCCGCTGCCACCC
Organism: Undibacterium sp. TC4M20W; assembly: GCF_049340245.1. Lineage (NCBI taxonomy): Bacteria > Pseudomonadati > Pseudomonadota > Betaproteobacteria > Burkholderiales > Oxalobacteraceae > Undibacterium > Undibacterium sp. TC4M20W. The sequence continues at coordinate 90,915 of NZ_JBMPPI010000022.1, read as the reverse complement.
GCTGCGAAACCACCAGAAAATGTCTGACTCAGCGTTCCCGCCCCGTTGGCTGTTATATGCTGCAATACCTCTGACACCGAGGTGTAACCGGAATTTTTTAGATCCGCTGCATTAATCACCTGTACCGGACTGGGGGTCTCAGCGTCGGCGCGGCGGATGTAGGAGCCGGTGATCTCGACGCGATTTACAGGGCTTGCCTTGGGTTCAGCTTCTTGTGCAAATGCGATGCCGGTGAACGAAGCGGAAAATGCTCCGGCTGCGACGAGTGTTGCAATTGCCTGGGGTAATACCTTCAATTTGTTCGTCATATCAATTCCTTTTTTGTTTATTCGAGTCTCCGTGTTTACTCCCTATGCAGGTCAGCCATCGCTCGGCAACGATGGCCAGACCAATTCCTTGATGCGTGATTTTTTGACGAGGCGTGAATCTTGACGAGGTCGCAATGATGGCGCCCTTTGCGCCAACCAATGCCAGGCCCGGCTGCTTCAAAATTGTGTTGCCATCGTTCGCGTCACCAGGTCGGCGCGGCTGGCAAACGCGGCACCTGATCGCTCTTGCAAGCGAGCTTCAGGCTTTGAATATGGCGAGTGCCAGTATTCGACCGTATTTCAATTTTTTAAGCGCATCAGCATTGCCTTGAGCAATATCAAATACCATTGCGCGCGTTGTTTCCGTCGTGTCAAACTGCCTTTTGCATACACTCGATACAGTGCCAGGTGAGAAGCCCTTTGCTTCAATCGAGTCCTGGCATATTTATGTCAAAATTAATGATGTAAATAATATAAATAATTAATGATAAAATTCACTAAACAGGATCATGAAAGGCAAACCCTGGCGATAACTCATCCTAACTTTGTCTGGAAAATTCAGTCAATCAGAGCTTATTTGCGCTTTTCAGTTTAGTTTGTTTACGAAACAACAATGACGGAAATTAGCAACGGTTTTTTTTGAAAGGAGGGAGATGTAAAGTGCTATCGAAAGAAACCATGGAGCTTTTGAAATTGATTTCGAGTAAAGCGAGAAAGTTTTCGAGAAATATCTGACCTCTTGTAAAGTGGTTTGTATTCTCAGATGAATTATCTCGACTCCGTGCTGAAGTTGCCGGTCTAAATCAGCAAGAGTGCATTGGCGGGGTTCAGTTTCATTGATTGGACTTACGCAAAACTACCCCAAAGCTTGCAGCTCAGCGTACTTCTCAATTCGTCATACCCGCGCAGGCGCACTGCTGTCCGGAATAATTATATTGACTTGTTCTGAAATCAATATATAGCCGACGTCTTGGCACTTTTTTCTGTGTCGGAGACTTGATTTTGTAATTGAATATTTTCTGCCAGCAGTCATGCCTGAAACTCCTTCCCCTTCAAGGGGAAGGTTGGGATGGGGATGGGTTTCTGTAGCAAAATCATTTACTGCCTATCGACCGAACCCCATCCCCACCCTGACCCTCCCCTTGAAATGGAGGGAATCTGCTCATTATTTTTTTAAGCACACTATTCCGGACAGCAGTGCGCGCAGGCGGGTATCCATGTCTGATCGGCCACACCTGTCTTAAGCCTGTGCGGTTGATCAACGATGGATTCCCGCTAAAAGCATGCGGGAATGACGGTTTGGGGTGCATAGGATGGCTTGCGCTCATTGTGCTCATTGCTATACATGCATGGCCGACAAAAGAACTGTCAAGGCCAATTTGACATAAGTCCTCATTTAGTAATTTTTAGCATGGATACCAGAGGCGATATGTTCAATCCGTCAAGGCTGCTTTGGTCGCGTCGATATTTCCGTCGGACGCCAGTGCAGGCAGCTTGATGAGCTTCATCAGTAGCGGATACACATTGACATTATCAAACGGTGGCAACACGGTGGCTTTTTTGAAGGCCGGGCCATTTGCAATGAACAGGGCCTGCATTTCCTTGCTGAGGTTGTCGTAGCCGTGTGAGCCCTTGTTGGCCTTGGTGGCAGCTTTGGCATCTGGCACCACCAGCCAGCCTACATCGGCTGAACAGACAAAGCGTTGTACGCGGGCGTTTTGGCCGAAGTGAAAACGTTCTGGTATGTTTTCTTTTTTCCAGCACTGCATGTGTTCATGCTTTTTCAGCAGTGCTTTTGCCACGACTTCTTCCTGCCCGGGTTTGGGATTGACGCCTGCATAGCTGCCATAATTGACGACTTCATAGCTGGCCGGGTCAGCAATCTGGTCCAGCAAGATGGTGCGTTCAGGGCCGGTGGCGGCCATGCCGTGGTCAGAGACAATCACGACATTGGCTTTGATGTTGCGGGCGCGCAGGCCTTTCATCAAATGGTCAATCGCTGCATCTACACCTGCGGCAGCATCCGTCACTTCTTTGGTATCCGGGCCAAAATCATGGCCTGCGTGATCGACCTGGTCGAAATACACGGTCAAAAATCCTGGGCGGTCTGCCACAGGTTTGTCGAGCCAGCTCAGCATGGTATCAACCCGTGTGGCAGGAGGCAGCTTGTCATCAAAAGGACGGTATTCACTGGGGCGCACGCCTTGTATGGCGGCCTCAGAACCGGGCCAGAACATGATGCCGGTTTTTACCTTGTTCTTTTCTGCAGTAACCCAGACAGGTTCGGCCCCGTCCCACCAACGCCTGTCAAGCACGGCTTCTTTATTGCTGAGCTTGAAGCGCACGCCGGGTATTTTGCTGTCTTCCATCGTGTTGCCGACGATGCCATGATGGTCTGGACGCAGGCCTGTGACCAGGGTGTAATGATTCGGGAAGGTGATCGATGGAAAAGAAGGGCGCATGGCCTCGGTACGCACACCGTCTGCTGCCAGCGCATTTAGGGTTGGCGTCACACCGCGCGTCAAGTAGTCAGGTTTGAAACCATCTATCGATACCAGAATGACGGGATGATAGTTGTCTTCAGCGTTGCTGACAGATTGTCGCTGTGTGGAAGAGCAACCAGCGATGGTCAGACTCAGCAAGCCGTAGCTCAGGATTTTCTTGTAAGATGGTTTCATTATGGTGACTCTTGGGATAAACAATAGCTAGGGGCCTGGCACAAGGTATCTTGCCTGCGGTGGCAAGATACATTTTAAGATCAGTGTCTTACTACGCGATGACAGGCCCTAAAAACAGCACGGTTGCTGGCCCGGCGCGAAAGCTGGGGCTGTTGGCATCGGCCTCTATCATATAGGGCATGGCGTCATGTGCATCCAGCGCTGCCTGGGATGTCCAGGTTTCTATGAGAACGAATTTGTTTTCATCGCCAGCAACGGTATGCATTTCATATTGCAGGCAGCCTGCTTCAGCACGCACCAGCGGTGCGAGTCTGGTGAAAGCGGCGATCTGTTCGGCAGCCTGGCCTGGTTTGGTCTGTATCAGGATGACGAGTTTGAGTTGTTCGGACATGCGGGTTCCGTTCTGTGTTTCGTGTTGGGCGGGGATAGTAGGGTGCGCCGTGCGCACCGTCGTGTGTGCAAAAATTAGGGCATGCGAAAATCAATGCGGTGCGCACGGCGCACCCTACAAAATTACGCATCGGATTTTAAGTCCGATGCGTGGTCATCAAAAACAATGCTTAAAACAGTGATTACACCATATCCTCAGGTCTGACCCAGCCATCAAATTCTTCTGCTGTCACATAACCCAAAGACAGTGCGGCTTCGCGAAGTGTCGTGCCTTTGGCGTGGGCATGCTTGGCAATCGCGGCGGCGCGGTCATAACCTATGTAAGGGTTGAGCGCGGTCACCAGCATCAGCGAATTGTCGAGCAATTCCTTGATGCGTGTGCGGTTGGCCTGCATGCCACGGGCGCAGTGTTCTTCCAGGCTGGCCATGCCGTTTGCCAGCAAGCGGCAGCTTTGCAGGAAGTTGTGGACGATGAGCGGTTTGAAAACATTCAATTCAAAATTGCCGGAGGCACCACCTATGCTCAGTGCTACGTCATTGCCCATGACCTGGCAGCACAGCATGGTCACCGCTTCGCACTGGGTAGGGTTGACCTTGCCCGGCATGATGGATGAACCCGGTTCGTTTTCTGGTATCTGTAATTCACCGAGGCCAGAGCGCGGGCCGGATGCCAGCCAGCGTATGTCGTTGGCAATCTTCATCAGTGCGGTAGCCAGGGTCTTGAGTGCACCATGGCTGCTGACCATGGCATCATGCCCGGCCAGTGCAGCAAAGCGGTTGGGTGCAGCGTCAAAGGCAATGCCGGTATCGAGAGTCAGGCTGGCAGCGACCAGTTTGCCAAAGTCTGCATGGGTGTTGAGGCCAGTGCCAACTGCCGTGCCACCGATGGCCAGCTCTTGCAGGGCAGGCAGGGTGTGGCGTATGGCGCGCTCTGCATAATCAAGTTGTGCGACCCAGCCAGATATTTCCTGGCCCAGTGTCAGCGGTGTGGCATCCTGCAAATGGGTGCGGCCTATCTTGATGATGTCGGCAAATTCTTTGGCCTTGGCATCCAGCGTGGCGCGCAGTTTGGCGAGCGATGGCAATACCTGGTTGATGACGGCAATACTGGCTGCCACATGCATGGCCGTAGGGAAAACATCGTTCGATGACTGGCCCATGTTGACATGATCATTCGGATGCACGACCCGGCTCATGCCGCGCGTGCCACCCAAAAATTCTGAGGCACGGTTGGCCAGCACTTCATTCATGTTCATATTGCTTTGCGTGCCAGAACCAGTCTGCCATACTGACAGCGGGAATTCTGCTACATGCGTGCCTGCCAGCACCTCTTCCACGGCCTGGGCAATCGCGCCAGCCACTTTGCCATCGAGCAGGCCGAGGTCACTGTTGACCTGGGCAGCACTGCGCTTGACGCGTGCCAGCGCCAGCACCAGTTCTGGTGGCATGGTTTCTGTAGAGATGGCAAAGTGATGCAGCGAGCGCTGAGTTTGCGCGCCCCACAAGGCGGCAGCGGGGACGGCGATTTCGCCAAAGGTATCGCGCTCTGTTCTTTGCGCGACAGTAGTATCGGTTTTCATTTACACCTGCTCCTGAATGAGTTCTAAGATTTGGCGATGGCTGCCGACATTGTAGCGCTGAAGCCAGATGTCTGCTCTGATAGCTGCCACAACAGCTGCCACAACATCTGCCCCGGCAGTTATGTCGGGGGTATGTCGGAAATCACCTTTACTTCGCCTGCATCAGTGCGCTCAGGATGATATGCCGGTCGGTATCTTGCATGCGCAGGATGTTACGGTACATGCTGAGGATGGCATCGCACTGGAACATGGGCTGGTCGTCATAGGCAGCCAGATTGGCAGTGACTTGCCGTTGCAGTGGGCTCAGGCGCTCCTGCAGTTTGCTGGCGCTCCTGGCAAATGCTTTTGACCCCATGTAATGACTGACGCTGCGCGGGCTGCTCGCCAGTATTTTTTCCATCAGGGCCGTATCACGCTTGACCAGCTCTTCCGGCATGGTGCGATGTGTGTTCAGCGTACCCTTGATCAACTGACCACAGGCTTGCGGGCTGATTTGCCGGGCGGCTTCGAGCATTTCTGTGAGTAATTGTGCGTGTTCATCTAACAAATCATCGGGCGCAGTTTTTTGTGCGCGCAGATAGACTTCTTTGGTCGCCATTTTTACTGCATCCTGTATTTCCGGCCGGCTTTTATCCTGCAGTTTCATGTTCCAGATCAGATCTGCCACTTCGTCTATCTTGCCTGGTGAGCGTTTTTCGTAATGACGCCAGATGCCGCTGTTATTAAGGCTGGCGAAGACTTCTTCACGTGACTCCAGGTCAAACATGGTATGGCCTTCATTACCAAGTGAAACGCGGTTAACGACATTCGCCTTGAGCAATTCTTCGCGGTTTGGGTACCACATGCCCTCAGGCTGAATCTGCAAGACTCTTCGTATAAAATCTTCCGGCAAATTGGCTGCCCTGTAGTATTTTTCCATACCAGAAGCAGCGATCGCCAGCTCAGTGCTGCCTATGCCGGGAAAACTGGGCTGGTGAAATCCTATATGTGCATTTGGTGTCGCAGCTCGGTCTTTGCCTGCTAAAAACACATAAGTACAGGCGCTGCTGCATTCGCCTTCGACATAGGTATTGAGCTGGCGCGATTTGAGCAAGGCTGCCATCTGTTTGGCCTCGCGCAATCGTCCGCCGGGGGAGTTCAGGGAAATTGTCTTCAACTGCGGTGTTTTTTCCAGGGCAGCGGCAAAGCGTGCCATACTGCCTTCGCCCAGAGTACCGCGCAGGTTCAGCACATGGCCATTTGGCTGGCTGCTGATTTCTACTGCTTTCATGCTGTCATGCCCGGTTGCCAGCAAGGCATACTCTTTTATTTGCGGCAAATAATACGACTGGGCGCTGAACAGCATGGCAAGCACACTGAAAAAAACCATCAGCATTGTCAAGCCTGCGACCCATCCTGAACCGCCTCGTGCAGCATGTTTACCGGCAGAGCGTATGATGCCAGTGACGGCCCACAGCCATAACATCCCGAAAATCACGAAACCCACTATGCTGATCGCCGACAGCATGCGCAAACTGGCATCCGTCACTTCCAGCAATCTCGATAAGCCTGTCACCATCAATGCCGCCAGCAGATGACCTATGCCAAGGCCATTGACCCAGAATGATTGCGCTAGCGGCAACTGACCACGCCAGTGGGCCATCATGTATGCACCCCAGGTCGCCAGCCTGGCAGGCTGTTGCGGTAGGACGCCAGCAGCTAGCTGGAGTTGTTTTTGCTTTTGATTCAATGCCAGGAAATTCAAAAGCGCGGGCAGCGCTATGAGCAACATACCCGTCATTATTTTCTGGTTTTTGAGGAGCTCAGGGCTCATTATTATGCGGGTACAGAAAATGATGGCAAGCATCAGGTTGATGGCCGCAAAGCCTCTGGCAAAGCGCAGATAGCGAGGTTTAGCCGTATCCTGGAGAGCGTACCAGGGGATCAGGGAAATGACTACCAGCACCAGCAATCCGGGCCAGGAGACAAATAGTGCCGCCAGTCTCTGAGGTAATTTGCCCATTGCCTCAAGCAGTGAGATCAGAACCAGCAATATCATCAGGGTCAGATTGGCAATGCGCGTGAACTTGATCATGGGTGTTACGGAGAGGCAGGCAGAATAAAGCGAGAGCATCGCATATCAGACTGGCAGATGGCAAGGCGCATGTATTTGTACTGCGTGGACAAGGGGCGCGGTGAGGTGTTTTAATACAGCATTATGCTCATGCCGAATAAACGCTGACAAGAAATTTATGCAAACCGAAACAGATCAAAACCTGCAAACCCTGCTCCACACATTGCCAATTGGCCCGCGTATTGCCATCATAGGCAGCACGGCCTTCTGGCATACCGACAGTGAACAGACTTGTCAATTACTGGGGCAGGCTCTGGCATCTGTCCCCGGTCTGGTGTTATTAACTGGCGGCGTCAGTGGTATAGGCGAGGCCTGTGGCCGCAGTTTTTACCAGCGCCGCCTGCAATTGCAAATGCAGCCTCAGGTATTCCACATCCTGCCGCAAGGCATGCCTGCCTGGGATTATGGCCAGACCTTGCATGCAGGCAAGGACATGCAGGAACGCCGCGCCGTGCTGGCGCGCATGGCACCTGTGTATATCGTCATCGAAGGCGGGCCAGCGACGGCAGATGAAGTACAGATCGCCCTGAGCAACGGCGCACTCGTCATCCCCATTGCAAGATCAGGCGCTTGCGCCCGTGATGCGTATGTCCAGATCAGCAAGCCAGCAATTGTGCTTGCAGACTTATGGGCAATGCTGGGTGATGATGCGGCGAACGTAGAGCAGACTGTGGCAGCGGTGATGGGGATGGTGGCTCAACATGTTGCTCAATATGTTGAGCAATGAACTCTATGCATTGTGCTGCTTATTCTGTTGCTTATTGTACTGTTCGCTGGCGGAACATGACAGCATAGTAAAATCCCCATGGCTGTACTGACGCAGACGAAGAGCCTCTTTTATTCATGAAACCTATATGCAAAAATCCCTGATCGCTTTTTCTTTTTTCTGTACGATGTTATTCCCCATGATGTCCAGTGCCGAGCCTGAACTCATCATCCTCGTGCGCCATGCAGAAAAGGCAGTAGAAAATCCTGCTGACCCCAGCCTGTCAGCAGCAGGGCAGGCGCGTGCGCAGGCACTGGTGCTGGCTTTGCAGCATGCAGGTGTCAGCAGCATCTTCACTACCCAATTCAAGCGCACCCGCGAAACGGCACAGCCGCTGGCGCAGGCCAGGAATATCACGCCGCAGGTGCTGTCTGCCAAACGTGGGGCCGAACATATCAAAGAGGTGGCTGATGCCGTGCGTGCCAGCAGCGGCACCGTGCTGGTCGTGGGGCATGGCAATACCGTACCCGCAATTGCCACTGCGCTGGGTGCGCCTGCGATGAAAGAATTTTGTGAAAGCAGTTTCAGTCATATGCTGGTTTTACGGCCTGCGGGACCGAACATGCATGTAGTGCAAACACGTTATGGCGAAGCAGATACGGGCAAACCTGGGTTAGACTGCCAGTAAATCATTATCAAAGGGAAAAGCATGACTATCTCCAACATCTTGCCACGCTGGTCCATCATCATGCCTTTTGCTGCCTGGGTCATCCTTGGCGGCGGCATGCTGATCACCGCACCCTTATATGCAATCTTGCTGACCATCGCCCTGTTTGGTGGTGTGCTGACGGCTGTCTATCATGCTGAAGTAGTCGCGCATAAAATTGGCGAACCTTTTGGCACGCTCTTGCTGGCCCTGGCCGTAACCCTCATAGAAGTGGCGCTGATCGTCTCTTTGATGCTGGCCGGTGGTGAAGTCACGGCTGGCCTGGCACGCGACACCGTGTTTGCGGCAATCATGATCATCCTGAATGGCATCATCGGCCTGTGCCTGCTGGCCGGAGGCAGCCTGCACAAGGAACAAAGCTTCAGCCTGCGCGGTGCCAGCACTTCACTGGCGACCCTGGCTGCGCTGGCGATACTGACCCTGGTCTTGCCCAACTTTACTTCGACTGCACAGGGGCCAGTGTATAGCGCCAGCCAGCTGGCTTTTATTGCTGTCGTGTCCCTGGTTTTGTATGGCACTTTTGTGCTGGTGCAAACCGTGCGCCATCGCGACTATTTCCTGCCCGCTGCATCCAGCGGTGATGAAGAGGCACATGCAGAGCCGCCCAGCAATGGCGTGGCCTGGGCCAGCGCTGGTCTGCTCATGCTATGCCTGGGCGTGGTGGTGTTGCTGGCCAAAGCCCTGGCACCTACGCTGGAAAATGCGGTTGCTGCTGCCGGCGCACCGCAGGCGCTGGTGGGTATTATCATCGCCATCGTGGTTCTGTTGCCTGAGGGTGTCGCTGCCTTTCGCGCCGCCCGCGCCAACCGCCTGCAAACCAGTATCAACCTGGCCCTGGGGTCTGCCCTTGCCAGCATAGGCCTGACCATCCCTGTCGTTGCCGTCATCTCACTGACCACGGGCTGGTCACTGAACCTTGGCATCGATGCGAAGTCGACGGTGTTGCTGCTGTTGTCGCTGATGATTACTTCTTTATCTTTGGGAACGGGACGGACGACCATCATGCAGGGCACTATTCATTGCGTGATCTTTGCAGTCTATTTGTTTACGACGATAGTGCCGTAAGCTTTTCTTGAGATTTGGTGTGATGATGGTAAAGGCGTAGTCGTAACCATAGCCGTAGCCTAGGATGCCTTGCAATGCACACTAGGTTACGGAGATGACGATGAGGGCTTTATCTATCCTGATATCGCCTTCCCATCAGCTTCCAGAAACCGTGTGCGCCATCCGCGTTTTTCTATGGCGCGGATATTCTCTACGTGCTTCAATTCCTGCAGATAGGCCATGGCCAGCTTCAGTTCATCATCTTGAGTGTCGCCCTCAAACATGTTCATGCGCACCAGATTGCCATAGTTGCGGCGCAGCTTCTTGGGTGTGTCATCCAGCATGATGACATGCTCCAGCATATAGCCGCGCCGCCTGACTTTGTTCAAATCCTTGACCCATTCAAAATCCTGGTATTCAGGGTCGAACACACGCGTGCAGCGTTGCCTGGCCCAGACAAATTTTAATGGCGGTTCTTCACCAAACAGATGCTTGACGATGACAGCAGCGTAACTCTCGGATGCAGATGTCCAGACGGCACAGTCAAAATGCTCAAGACAAAATGCAAGAAATTCCCTGACATGCGGGCGCAGATAAACGTGATAGGAAAAGAAGCAAAAATCAGCTTCATGCGCGAGTTGTTTCTTCGTTGCGAAGATCAGGGTTTCGTCCAGATCCAGTATCAGTAATTTCTTGTTCATGGCATGTCAGGCTTGATAAAAAGTGTTGCCATGACATATTAGCATTAGCTGATTTATTTAGACGATAGCAAATGATTATTCGTAGCCGTAACGGGAGGCGCATTGCAATACGGCCCTACATGACTGCCTTGAACCAGGACGCATCATTTTAAAATCTGAATTGATCCCGCGGCGGCACATCAACCTCATCTTTTGCAAAATACGAAGCAGCCGTCCCCAGCGCCTGCACGCTGATTTCATGCGCCTGTGGGTTGTTGTACTCAAGTTTGAGTTTATAGGCTTTTGCTGAATCTACCGTCAACACGGCGAGTATGGGTCTGTGCGTGGTCTCGACCTGCATTTCATCAAACAGTGATTGCATCAGCGGTGCCAGCAAGTCGGTGTATTCAGGCTGTACCGGCAGGGTGTAGATGGTTCTGCCCCAGCGTATGACGAACTCAAAGCCGGGCCGGGTTTGATCTTGCGCTAAAAAACGGCAATACGACTGATCCCAGGCTTGCGGGGATTCGGAAGTGAGTTTTAAAAGAACTTTTGCCATCAGCAGGGTAAGTTCGTTTTTCTTGGGCATGCAAATTTCCAGTAAGGAGGTATGGCGTAATTTTACTATGTTCAGCAGCTTTTTCTATTGCCTAGCATTATGTCTTCGCTGAACTACTGCCATTTTCATGCATGGCTTGGCGGAGATGCACTGGGAAAATAAGTATCTTCGGTTACACTATTGCCAATATTTTTCATCAGGAATACCCATGGCAGCCGAGCAGACGCCGTATGACCCGCGACAAGAAGGCAGCAACCGCGGCCTGGGGCACAGGCGCATGCTGCTGTCACTGATGGCGGTGTTTTTTCTGCTGTGGATAGTCTTACCGCTGCTATTGCCTGCCCAGGCGTATTTACTGTACTGGCTGACTGCGCCGCTGCGCTATCTGGGGGTATTCGTGCATGAAATGGGGCATGGGTTGGCCAGTTTGCTCAGCGGTGGCTCGTTTTACTGGTTCCAGATGGATGGCGATGGCGGTGCGGCGATTACCAGCGGTGGCTGGCAAAGCCTGGTCTTGCTGGGCGGTTTATTGGGGCCAGCGGTGTTTGGCAGCATCTTGCTGATGGTCTCGACCCGGGCCAGGAAGTTGCGGATAGCATACCTGATCCTGTTGCTGTTCTTTATTTGCGGTGCTTATTACATGATCAAGCCCGTATTCATGAGCAGCAGCACTTATCCCATACTGGCGCAATGGCATGCCACGCATTTGCTGGGCCTGATCTTGCCTATCAGCCTGATACTGATGACTGTCATGCTGATGCGTGCCTCAGACGCCTGGCAGCGGCTGGTCTTGCAATGTCTGGGCATAGTCATGTGTTACTCGGCCTTCAGTGATACCAGCTATATCTTCCAGTATGAAGCCTTGCGCAATGGCATGTATTCAGATGCGCGGGAATTTGCGGCGCTGTTTTCACCCTTCAGCGTGCAGGGCTTGCCCTGGCTGGTGTTTGTATTTTTTGCGGCGCTGATTGCTGTATTGAATTTTGCTTTGCTGGGCCTTGGAGTAGGGCGGGCATTACGCAAACCGGCTTAGCCTGGCCAAATCGTGTCAGCTGCGTCAGTCGTGGCATTCGCACTTCACTGACTTATCATTGACGTAAGCCATTAGCGCAATATCAGGGCAGGCCAGGCTGATCAAGATGGGCCGTGGTGAAGTCAGCAATAGGGACAGGTTTGCCAAAGTGATAGCCCTGGTAGGCAAAGCAACCCTGGCTGGCGAGGTAATCCCTCTGCTCGGCGCTTTCCACCCCTTCGGCGATGACGGACAGGCCCATGCTCTGGCTCAGGGCGACGATGGTCCTGGCGATGGCAGCATCATTGGGGTCAGTCAGGACATCGCGCACGAAGGACTGGTCTATCTTGAGCTGATCTAACGGCAGGCGTTTCAGGTAAGTCAGGGAAGAATAGCCAGTACCAAAATCGTCAAGAGAGAAGCACAGGCCTGCGGCTTTCAGTTGCTCCATCTTGATGATGGTTTCTTCTACATCATCGACCAGCAGGCTTTCTGTCAATTCCAGTTTCAGCAATTGCGGGTTGGCCCCGGTTTCATGCAATATGCCGAGGATTTGTTCAACGATATCGATCTGCCTGAACTGGCGGGCACTGACATTCACGGCAATGGTCAGTTTCGCACTGGCAGGGTCGTTGGCCCAATCCAGTAATTGCATGCAGGCGGTGCGCAAGACCCACTGGCCCAGTGGCAGGATCAGGCCGGTGGCTTCAGCCAGCGGGATGAATTCTGCGGGTGAGATCATGCCGCGTTGCGGGTGTTGCCAGCGCACCAGGGCTTCTGCTCCTAGCAACTCTCCATCGCGGCCAACCTGGGGTTGGTAAAACAGGCGCAATTGCTGTTCGCGCAAGGCATCGCGCAATTCTTTTTCCATCTGGGCACGTGAGCTGACCACGGCTTGCATGGCAGGGTCAAAAAAGCGCAGGGTATTGCGGCCTGCGGTCTTGGCTGCATACATCGCGAGGTCAGCCTGCTTCATCAACTCTTCATAGCCATTCTCGTGATCGGCAATCAGGGTCGCGCCTATGCTGGGCGTGCTATGGCATTCATAGCCTTCGAGGTCATACGGTTGGTTCAATGCAGTGAGTATCTTCTTGCCCACCATTTCTATCTGGCTGGCTGCTTCATGGGACAATTCGCTAAGGTTTTCCAGCAAGAGCACAAACTCGTCGCCGCCTATGCGCGCCACCGTGTCGCCTTCGCGTACGCAATTGGTCAGGCGCTCGGATACCTGTTGTAACAGCAGGTCGCCCTTGTAGTGGCCCTGGGTGTCATTCAGGGTTTTGAAATTGTCGAGATCGATATACATCAACGCGCCCTTGCGGTCGCTGCGGGCGCAGGCCAGCAGGGCTTGTTGCAGGCGGTCGGTCAGCAGGCGGCGGTTGGGCAGGCGGGTCAACGGGTCATAAAAGGCCAGGGTCTTGATTTCATCTTCTGCCGCCTTGCGCATGGAGATATCAACCAGGGTGCCGACATAATGCAGCAATTCATTATTGCGGCCATACACGGCGGTAATGGCCAGCCATTGCGGGCTGATATGACCATCCTTGTGGCGGTTCCATATCTCGCCTTGCCAGGACCCACTCATGCCCAGATGCACATCCATGTCGGCAAAAAAATCCTGGTCGTGGCGGCCAGAATTGAGAATCTTGGGGCTTTGTCCTATTGCGTCTTCACGGCTGTAGCCGGTAATCTCGGTGAAGGCGCGGTTGACTTGCTGGATGATCTTGTTGGCGCTCGTGACGAACATGCCTTCATGCGATTCAAACACGGTGGCTGCCAGGTGCAGGCTTTGCTCGGCTTGCTTGCGTGTCGTGATATCACGTACAAAAGCCGGGAACAATTCCTGGCCGGGCAGGTAGCGCACCGAGATTTCTACATCGATGATATGTCCATCCTTGCACCTGTGCCTGGCCTCGAATTGCTGGGCACCGGCGCGGCGTACGCTGTCTAGTCTGTCATGCACCAGTTTGCCCTCATATTCATCGAGTACATCGACATCATCAACATTCAGTTTCAGCATTTCTTCACGGCTATAGCCCATCATGCTGCAGGCAGTTTCATTGACAGCTTGCAGATTGCCGTTCTTATCGACCAGCCAGAAGGCATCCATGGCGGTTTGCAATATCAGCTCATCAAGGTCGGTCATGCGCTTGCGTTCTGTGATATCCACCGCCAGACCGCCAAGCTGGCGTTTGCCGTCCGAGCCAGTAAACACAAACTTGTTGACCAGCCACCAGTTGACGCTTTCATCAGAATTATCTGACGGCCAGATCGCTTCATTCTGTTCGCCACTGGCGAGCAGGGCCAGGTCACTGGCACGATAGCTGTCGGCAATCTGCGCCGGCAAAATATCGTGATCCGTCTTGCCGATGACCTGGTTGGCCTGGAAAGAGAAGCGCCGTAAGAAATTATCACTGACAAACTGGTAGCGGCCCTCTTCATCCTTGATCCAGGCCACGATGGCGCTATTGTCGAGAAAGGCGCGGAATAATTCATCGCTATGCTGTTGTGCAGCCAGCATGCGGTTGAACTCATTCGCCACTGCCTGCAATTCGCCAGGCCCTGTCAGGCTGGCCCTGGCACTGAGGTTGCCGCGTTGCACCGCACGGGCAACCCTTTCCAGTGAGGTCATGGGTCTGGTGATGCGCTGACCGAAAGCGCGTGCAACGGCCCACAGCAGGCTGATCATCATCACAGCCAGCAAAATGGCTTCGGCAGCACGCGTCCTGGCCTGGGCAAAGATGGTGTCTGCCGGTACGCCGACAAAGGCGATCATGCCATATTCAGGCATGGGCATGACAGAGAAAAAGCGCGTCACACCATCTACTGCCAGGCTCTCGAATTCGCCTTTCCGGGTGGCGACGATACGCTTGGCGGCTTCAGAATTTGGGCGGGTGCCTATGACCTTATCCGGGTCCAAATTGCGCCAGACCAGAATGCCATCATCCCTGAAAAAGCCAAAGCGGCTGGCTTCTGGCAAGAACTCGTCAGGAATGCCGGGATCATAGAAATTCACATCCAGCGACAAGACCACTACGGCGATGATCTGGCCTGTCTGATTATGCACAGGCAGGCTCATGATCGTACTCCACGGGGACGACGCCTGTACCTTGTGTGGTGTTGAGATAGTCAGGTGCCCGCTCTTGACGGTCTCTGCAAACTCGGCAACGTTGATCATATCCTTGACCACGGTAGCGGGGATGTCGCGGGCACTACACAGGATAGTGCCCTGCAGATCGACGATGGCCAGGCGTGAGTAGGCGGGGTCGAGGCTGGCCAGGTTGGTCATTTTTTCAGGGCAATCCTGTAACTGCAATTGCTTCACAAGCGGCAGGCTGGCCACCCCCGCCATGATCTTGTGCGCCTGGTCCAGTTTGTTATGGGTATTCTTGATCATGACACTGGTCATGGTCTTCAGGGTGGTCTTGGTGAAATTGGTCGATTGCTGGAAATCGTAGTAAATGCCAAATGCCATCACCACCAGCAGTGGCAAAGAGATGGCCAGTACCAGCATCAGCAAATAACTGCGTATAGACCTCGCAGGCGCTGCTTGCGCCGGTGCTGGTAAGTCTTCACGCGTTTCTGTCATCTTGCTTTCCACATTGCAGGGTCTGGAATGAAAAACCGTTTGAGATCAATAATTTAACATGAAGCCGTCACTATATCCTTTTCAAAAGGTGACTTGCGGCAAGATTCGAATTAATGAATATGATTTTGTATTCATCTTAGCCATCTCTGCATGGCTTGACCAGTGCTTAGTCAGTGCTTAGTCAGTGCTTAGTCAGTGCTGCGTTGCACTGGCAATTCAAAAGGAAGTCCGGAGGGAAATTTACAGCAGCTCAGGCGACGCGTTGCTGTGGTGTCAGTGTGTTGATGACTTCTCCATGGGGATGACGCATGACCAGCAATTCATGGTCTGCCGGAGAAGCATCTTTATCGATAAACAGCTTTTTGACAAGATGGGCAACACGGTTTCTTTGAAAGTCATCAAATACCGCCACAACCCTTTGCACGGTCGCCGCCTGCGACAGCAGTTCAGTCTCTACCATGGGGGAAATCCAGTCGGTGCGCCAGACCATATCACTGCCATCGTCCAGTGACAGGTGGGAAATCACACCAGCCCCGCCCGCATTGCTGTGCAGCGGGCTGACCAGTGCAGGCTTGAAGTTGGCAGCATAGTGCTTTTTGAGTGAGCCCAGGCCAAAGTCGATGAGGTATTTATCTTCCACCAGACAAACTGCATGGCCTTCTTTTTGTCCCTGATGGGCAAAGCCCTGATAGCCTATGTAGAAAACGTCGTTACCCTGCCTGATCTCGCCATAGCAGCCCTGTACTTTGGCTTGATAACCTTTAGCTGTGAGTATCTGTGCCAGCATGGCTGACATGCCAAAACAGGAGCTGCCAAAGTGATGGAAAAAACCGAGTATGTCAAAATCATCCGCAATCCGGCTCAAATCTCTGGCCAGTTCCGGGTCTTTTACTACGTGTAGAAATGCTGTGTTCATTTGCAAAAAAAATGGTCAAATCCTAGCTTCTGGCTAGCTCGCCATCTCTAAATCTATTTACCAGCAGCAATACTATCAAGTTTACATTGTTTAACAATATTAATTGAGTGACACTTTATGTACATTTGTAAGCAAATATGTCGGAAGCCAAATAGTGGCGGGATTTAGCTGTGATTCTGGTCAACTGTAATGTAATTTCAATAACTAAAAGGTAATTTGTTATTCCTTTTATACTTTTAATGAGAGATGAGCAAAATTCTCCTGACTCGGCCGTAGCTGGCTCGCCTAGCCTTGTGATTACACAATAGGAGTTTTTCTTCATGTCATCAATGTGAGATGACGAACAGACATCCAGGACAGGTCGGTGTTTCTATATTACTCATAGTTGCTCATGGTTGAACATCGCCGGGCATAGTTGAAACACAGTTTTCTGTCCAGGAGCACTCCATGAAGCATCACCGTCACCACCCTCATCTCCTTCGTACTTGCGTTTTTTTAAGTATGCAAAGCTGCGTACTGGCAACTGTGTTTGCAGCAGACGCGCCAGGTTTTGGCAGCCAGCCCACTTTGCCTGAACCGGATAAAAAACTGCTGCCCACTGTGAATATTGCCAAGGCCATAGGCTGGGCAGAAGGGGAGAAACCTGTCGCCGCAGATGGCCTGGCTGTCTCTGCTTACGCATATGGCTTGGATCACCCGCGCATGCTGCATGTCTTGCCTAATGGCGATGTGCTGGTGGCTGAGAGCAATGCACCAGCAGTCCACGATACCGTCAGCGGCTTCAAGCGTGTCAAGAAATGGGCAGAATCTCTGGTCAAGGGATCTGCCGGGGCCGAGGTAAAAAGTGCTGACCGCATCACACTGCTGCGCGGCATGGACGGTCAGGGCAAAGCCGTGACCCGTACCGTGTTCCTGCAAGGCCTGCATTCTCCTTTTGGCATGGCGCTGGTGGCTGACTATCTGTATGTCGCCAATACCGATGCCATCATGCGTTATCCCTACCAGCGCGGGCAGACACAGATCACCACGCAAGGCGTCAAGCTGGTTGATCTGCCCGCCGGTAAAATCAATCACCACTGGACCAAGGACCTGGTTGCCAGCCCCGACGGCTTGCGCTTGTATGTCTCGGTAGGTTCGAACAGCAATGTCGGCGAAAATGGCATGGACAAAGAAGCAGGCCGTGCGGCCATTCACGAGATTGATATCGCCACTGGCCGCATGCGTGTATTTGCCAGTGGTTTGCGCAATGCCAATGGCCTGTCCTGGCAACCGCAAAGCGGGGCCTTGTGGGCAGCAGTCAATGAAAGGGATGAACTTGGCAATGACCTCGTGCCTGACTATATGACTTCGGTGACCGACGGCGCATTCTATGGCTGGCCCTACAGTTATTTTGGTCAGCATGTGGATGTACGTGTGAAACCGCCAAGGCCTGATCTGGTTGCCAAAGCCATCGCCCCTGACTATGCCCTGGGTGCGCATACAGCGTCGCTTGGCCTGACTTTCTATGGCGCGAAAATGCTGCCAGAGCGCTATGCAGGCGGTGCTTTCATCGGCCAGCATGGTTCATGGAACCGCCAGCCGCATAGCGGCTATAAAGTCATCTTCGTGCCATTTGCCAACGGCAAACCGGCAGGCACACCGCAAGATGTGCTGACAGGTTTCCTGACTGCAGATGGCAAGGCCAGGGGCCGCCCTGTTGGTGTTGCGGTGGATACTGCGGGTGCAGTGCTCGTAGCCGACGATGTCGGTAATATCATCTGGCGAGTGACTGCAAAATAAGTGAGGTGGCAGGCTTACAGCAGGTATTCAGTGTGATATTTACGCCGCGGCAGTTTGCTTTTGATCCTGCAAACTGCCCAGCGCATATGCATACTGACGGGTAAATTCTGCACCCAGCAAGAAAATCTGGGCCGAGTAATATACCCACAACAAAATCGCGATCATTGATCCGGCTGCACCAAAACTGTTGGCGACGCCGCTATTGCCTATGTACAGGCCTATCGCATATTTACCTGCATGGAACAGGCCGGCCGTGCCCAGCGCCCCCACCCAGACATCATTCCACGACAACCGCACCTGTGGCAGCATCTTGAAGATGACCGCAAACAGGCTGGCAATGACCGCAAAGCTGGTCATCGCAGACAAGGGCAGGAACACCAGGGAAATAGCAATCTGGCTACCGCTCCAGTAATACTCAAGCGCCGCCAGTACGGCATTGATGACCAGTGACACCAGCATCAGAAATGCCAGTACCAGCACCAGGCCAAATGAGAGCAGGCGGGTACGCAGCAAATTCCAGATGCTGCTGTCGGTTTTACGTGGCACTTGCCAGATTTCATCCAGGCTTTCCTTGAGTTCGGCAAAGACACTGGTGGCACCCACCAGCAATAATCCACTGGCGATCAGGGTTGCCAACCGTCCTTCGGATTCATTGCGTGCACCCGCCAGCATGGCCTGTATGGCTTCAGCACTGGTGTGCCCGACCAGACCTTGCAACTGATGGAATAACTGTCCCTGTGCTGCTTGCTGGCCATAGAAAAAACCGGCAATGGCGAGTACCAGTATCAGAATAGGCGCCATCGAAAACAGCGTGTAGAAAGCCAGTGCCGCGCCCTTGCTAGCGGCGCGGTGGCGTAGCCATTCACTCAGGGTACGCTGCAGAATACGGACGATGTCCGGCAATAGCAGTGGCAGGGAAATGCCACGTTTCAGCAGCGACCCGAGTGTGGAGAGCAAAGGCTTCAGAGTCGCTCGCCGCGGATCACACGAACCAGTATCATGACGATAGCGATGACCAGCAGGATATGAATAAAGCCACCGATGGTGTAAGCCGACACCATGCCAAGCAGCCACATGATCAATAAAATAACAGCGATGGTATAGAGCATGATTTTTTCCTTTAAGAGTGCGCAAGCTTGATGCTCAGGCACAGGGTTTAAGAATGCTGCATCCAGACAGATAAACAAATTGTTTTGAAGCGTGTTGAAGCTCTTTTTTAAGCTCTTCTTGACGCTGTTCTTGATTCTCCTGCCACTCAACAATTTGCTCACTATTTTTTTGTCTGAAGCACATCTGCATCGTGATGCACGGCCACTTCAACGTCTGTTCGCCAGCGCACGGACGCAGAGGAGAAAAATTGCCATCATGATGTCAGTTAATTCTTACTGATGAGCTTGTTGACAAAGTCTGATCAAAAAGCGCAGTGAATAAACTGGATGAAAAAAGAGCATTTACGCAAGACCACTCCAGCACAAACGGTGGCCCACAAGGTAGGCGCATGAAAATGCAAATCTTCATACAAATACTGTAATGGGTCGCTGGAGTGGTTTTGGGTAAGTGCTTGTTTGTTCATCGCCTGCTCGTGGTTTGTGCATGGTCTGTTCACTCTGAGTACGCCAGCGCACAGATCAAGTCGCTGCAAAACGGCAAGCTTTGGATATGTGCAAATAAAAAGAATCCATCATGCCTGCTGCTCCTACCAGTCCCATACAACCTGTCACTGAGGTGGCAAGCAAAGTCATCAGCCGTGAGGCTGCCAATGATCCGGCCCGCATGCCTGCACGCATCCTGCAAACTGCGCCTGGCGTACTGCAATTTTCTGGTACCTGGACAGTCTGCCAGCTCGGCAACGTCATGCGCCAGCTTGATGGCCTGCTCATGCGGCATCCAGATAGCGTCGAGCTGCACGGAGAACAAATACAAAAGATAGACAGCATCACGGCCTGGGTCTTGCAAGCTCGCTTGAAAAAATTACGTGACAGCGGTGTGCAGATCAGCATGCAAGGCTGGCCAGCGCAATACCAGCAAATGCTGGATGGGCTGGGCCCACTGCCGCAGGATACCAGTCCCGTCGTTGAAGCACCGGGCAGGCTAGAGAAAATCGGCAGGGCCACGGTGGAGGTATTCAAGGACAATCTGGCTCTGCTCGCCTTCATCGGTGAAACTGCTGTCAGCCTGCTGGGTGTGCTGCTGCACCCGCGGCGCTGGCGTGGCCGCGCTATCTTGCACAATATCCAGCTGGCAGGTTTTGAGGCGCTGCCCATCGTTGGCGTGACTTCTTTTTTGCTGGGCATAGTCATTGCTTACCAGGGGGCTGACCAGCTCAAGCATTATGGCGCCAATATCTTTGTCGTTGAATTGCTGGGTTACGCCATGTTGCGCGAATTTGCCCCGTTGATCACTGCCATCATCATCGCCGGGCGTTCTGGTTCTGCCTATGCGGCACAAATAGGCACCATGGTTGTGACAGAAGAAATCGATGCTATGCAAACCCTGGGCATCAAACCCATGGAATTGCTGGTCCTGCCCAAGTTGATGGCCCTGATGCTTGCCCTGCCTTTGCTGACCCTGTTTGCTGATCTTATCGGCATCATCGGTGGCATGCTGATGGCGGCCAGCCAGCTT
Organism: Undibacterium sp. TC4M20W; assembly: GCF_049340245.1. Lineage (NCBI taxonomy): Bacteria > Pseudomonadati > Pseudomonadota > Betaproteobacteria > Burkholderiales > Oxalobacteraceae > Undibacterium > Undibacterium sp. TC4M20W. Next base: position 70,209 of record NZ_JBMPPI010000022.1, on the reverse strand, counting down.
GATGTCGGCATGCATGAATTTATCGATCGCTTTGCTACCGAAATCCCGCTCAAGACCCTGCTCATAGGCCTGGGTAAATCGCTGGTGTTTGCGATTGTCATCGTCATCATTGGCTGTTATCAGGGATTCCGCACCAAGGGCAATGCCGACAGCGTCGGCCGCCAGACTACCCGTAGTGTGGTGCAGGCGATTTTTATTGTCATCGTGCTGGATGCGGTGTTTTCTGTCATCTTTAATCTGCTGGGACTTTAATGAGCGCAAACCAGTCCACCAACCCGGCGCAAGAGTATGAATACGCCATAGACATGCAGCAGGTATGCACCCGCTTTGGCGAGAAGATCGTGCACCAGGGCCTGGACCTGCAGATACGCCGCGGCGAGATTTTCGCTATCGTTGGCGGTAGCGGATCAGGCAAATCAACTTTGCTGCGTGAAATGATTTTGTTGCATAAGCCCGATTCAGGCACGGTCAAAGTGCTGGGCCTGGATCTTGCCGGTGTGACCGATGAGCAGGCCAGTTCTTTACGACAGCGCTGCGGCGTGATGTTTCAAAAAGGTGGTTTGTTCGGCACCCTCACCGTTGCAGAAAACATAGGTCTGCCTTTGCGTGAACACAGTGAGCTCGACGACAAAAGCATCAATGATGTCGCCGCCCTGAAGCTGGCACTTAGTGGTCTGAAGCCGGAGGCTGCCGGCCTTTATCCCGCTGAATTAAGCGGTGGCATGCTGAAGCGGGCGGCACTGGCCAGGGCACTGGCGCTGGACCCTGAACTCCTGTTCCTAGATGAACCAACTGCGGGCTTGGACCCGGCCAGTGCCGGCGGGCTTGATAGTCTGCTGCGTCATTTGCATAAGCTATACCAGCCCACCATCGTCATGATTACCCACGATCTGGATTTACTATGGCAAGTCACGCACAGAGTGGCCGTGCTGGGGGAAGGCAAGGTACTGGCGGTAGGCAGCATGGAAGAATTATCGCAATTGCAGCACCCTGTCATACGCGATTATTTTGATGGCGCCCGTGGCCGGGCGGCACAGCAGCAAGCGGATAAACAAGCTGAACCACAAGCTGAACCACAAGCGAAACAACAAAGTGAACCGCAAGCTGCCCATAAATACGATGCCAGGAATGAAGGAAATCAGCAGAGAATTCAACAGGAAAATAAGCAACTGAATCAACAAGAAAATCAACATCAGCACACACAGGAAAACCCATGGAAACCAAAGTAAATTATACCGCCGTCGGTGCCTTTGTCCTGGCCCTGGGCGCGTTGCTGATCGCTGCCGTGCTGTGGCTGTCGGTCGGTCTGGGCAAGCGCCAGCAAACTGTTTTGTATCAATCCATCGTCAGTGAATCGGTAGCAGGCCTGAACCTGGATGCGCCAGTCAAATACCAGGGCGTGAATGTCGGCAAGGTGCGCAATATCAATCTTGACCCCGGTAATCCACAACAGGTGCAACTGGTTTTCTCCATCATCGCCGGTACTCCTATCAAGACCGATACCCTGGCCGTGCTCAAAACCCAGGGTCTGACTGGCATTGCCTATGTAGAATTAAGCGGCGGCTCACCGACAGCGCCGCTGTTGCAGGCCAGGGAAGGCCAGACTTATCCGCAGATACCAACCAAACCATCCCTGAGTGCCAGGCTGGAAAATGTCCTGAGTGCAGTACTGACCAATCTTGACCGTACTGCCGCCAACGTCAATGCTGTCCTGAACGACGAAAACCGCGCCGCCTTTGGCAAAATCCTGCATGACACCTCAGCCGTCATGGATGCCCTGGCTTCGCAAAAAAATGCCATGCGCATGGCCATCAGCAATGCTGCTGTCACCACCGCCAATACCGCCCAGGCCAGTGCCAAGATCGATGGCTTGTTCCAGCGCGTAGGCAAGAGTGCCGATGCCATTGCCAGCATGGCCGACAAGGCTGGCCAGGCCAGCGACAGCACCAGAAAAGCCGCAGATGAACTTGGTGGCGGCGTACGCCAGTTGAGCAGCGATACCCTGCCAGACCTGCAAAGATTGATGGCGGAGTTGACTACACTGTCTGCCTCCATGACCCGTCTCATAGAGCAGACAGAACATAATCCCAGCAGCCTGATCAGAGGGCGACAAGCACCACCGGCAGGGCCGGGCGAAACTAAATGAAGCTAAATAAAACTAAATGCGAAACTAAGGGAGCGACACCATGAAACACTTACCCGCAAGCAGCCTCGTACCTGTCCTGGCGCTCGCCCTGACTGCCTGTTCGGCCCTGCAGCCTGCCAATGTGCCGCCTGTGGCAGTCTATAGACTTGAGGCAAGCGCACCCGGCAGCTCAGTCGCACCCGCCAATGTCACGGCCAGTATCCTGGTTGGCAATATCCGTGCGGCAGCTGGCTTTGACACGAGCCGCATGCTTTACACGCGCCAGCCGTTTCAGGTAGAAGAATTCCAGCAAAGCCAGTGGCAAAAACCACCCGCTGCGATGCTCATGCCCCTGGTGGCGACAGCGCTGGAATCGACCGGCATGTTCAAGGCTGTTCTGCAGGCCCCCAATGCGACGCTGACAACTTACCGTCTGGATTTGGAGCTGTTGAGCCTGCAACAGGACTTCAGCAGCAAACCCAGCCACGTCCAGCTCAAGCTGCGTGCGCATTTGTCAGACCGCCAGAGTCAACAGGTCATTGCCTGGCGTGAATTCAGTATCAGCATTGCCACGACAAGCGAAGATGCTTATGGCGGTGTGCTCGCCAGCAACCAGGCGGTAGCTCAGGTCTTGCAGCAATTGCGGGTATTTTGTGTAGAACAGATTACGCTGGCAGCGCAGACAAGAAAAAAGCAGCCTTGAAACTGGCTGCTTTTGAATACAGGATCAGAGGCTCTGGAATTTCTCCAGAGCTTGCCCACTCAGGATTTCAGGATTTGCGGCTGCACAGCAAGCCTATCAGCAGGCCGACAGTGGCGGCTGTGCCCAGCGTGCCCCATGGATGTTCCTTGACATAATTATCGGTGGTTACCGCCACCTGTTTGCCAGCGGCGATCACGGATTGTTGTGCATCTTGTGTCATCTGCATGGCGGTATCGACCATCTTCATGCCGCGTGCGCGCATTTCATCGGCTTTTTCGCCGGTCAGTGCAGCGGCTGCGGTAAACAGGCCTTGTGCGTCTTTGAGCAATACTTTGATGTCTTTGTTGACAGATTTGAAGTCAGATTCGAGCATGATAGTTTCCTTTATCTAAGAGGGAATTAAGGGTTTAGTGTCTTAAGTTGGACTGCATGGAATGCAATTTCTGAGACTGCTTGTTCACTTTGTTGCCAGGGTGCTGCCATATTCCTGTTGCTGTTTACTCCAGCAGATCTCTCATGTCATCTGCATGTTCTTCTTCCTTTGCCATGATGCCGACCAGCATCTGCCTCGTCGTCGGATCGCTGTCACCGATTTTTGCCAGCATCTGGCGATAGGATTCTATGGCGACCCGTTCGGCGATGAGGTTGGCTTTGATCATTGATGCCAGGTCTTCAGTATCATCATATTCGGCATGGCTGCGCTCAGTCAGTGAAGCCGGGTTGAAGTCAGGTTTGCCATTCAACTGGACGATGCGTTCTGCCAGCAAATCGGCATGTGCCTGTTCTTCTGCCGCATGCTCCAGGAACTCTGCCTTTACGGGACCGTTGTGTATGCCAGACACCGTGTAGTAATGGCGCTTGTAGCGCAGCACGCAGACCAGTTCGGTAGCCAGTGCACCATTGAGCATGGCGATGACTTCTTCGCGATTGCCTTGATAGCCATCGGTCACTGCACCGTCATCAAGATTCCTGGCTGCTGCGCGGATGGCTGCGGTGTCCATGCCATTGCGTAGATTGCTATTGATTTCATGCATGATGTTTTTCCGGTTAAATTAAGCTTGAATTACCCTTGAATTAAGTTTATTAAGGATGTGAAAGACAGCTAGTTGCAGCAAATTCTTTCGCCTTGCCTACTTTATAAGCCTGTGCCACGATGATTTCAGTACGCTGGCGTACATAGAGCGATACCAATTTGCAGTAGTCTTGAGGCTGGCAAAAAAAAAGATCATCCATGAAATCCAACAATAAAATATTGCGTATAAGCCTCTGGCTACTTTCTGGCATCGTCGTCGTGTTTACCGTTGCCGTGGTGATCCTGCTCAATATGGACTGGAACCGCGCCAAACCCTGGCTCAATGAGCGCGCCAGTGAAGCATTAGGGCGGCCCTTCAGCATACGTGGCAACCTGGCACTCAGCTGGGAAAAACAACTCAGCGGGCCTGAGACCGCGACAGGCTGGCGCGGCAAAATACCGTGGCCACATCTTCAGGCGCAAGATATCCATATAGGCCAGCCGCCAGATGGCCAGGATGCTAAGGATGCGGCATCAAAGGCCACGGCAAAAGTCACAGAAAAAGTCACAGAAAAAAACAACGTAAAACCCGTAGCCGTGACACCTGTAGAAGAAGACATGGCGCAGATCAATGAGGTCTCGTTTTCGTTGAACCCATTGGCTCTGCTCGACAAACGTCTTGAGGTACCCTTGCTGCGCTTTCAGGACAGCAGTCTGTCACTGCAGCGCTTTGCTGACGGCAGCAATAACTGGACCTTCAAAAAAAGTACCAGTGCGTCTCCATGGCGGCTGGAATTGCGCAGGGTGGTACTTGCTAAGGGCAAGCTGCATTATGTGGATGCCATCCGCCATGCTGATATCAATGTCGATATAGAGAGCCTGGCCACAGAAGCCAATTACGGTATCAGTTGGAAGCTACAGGGTAAGCTATATGGTGAAGCCGTCACTGGCAGCGGCAAGGCGGGTGCTATCCTGAGTCTGCAGCACCAGACTCAGCCTTTCCCCATCATGGCGCAAGTGCAAATGGGCCAGACCAAGGTTAGTGTTGAAGGCAGTGTCACCAAACCCAGCGAGCTGGCCGCAGTCGATATGCAATTGCAGATCACCGGTAACAGCATGGCGCGCCTGTATCCGCTGACAGGTTTGGTCTTGCCTGAGACCCCGGCATACAGCACAGCAGGCCGCCTCAGTGCGACCCTGGGCAAAATCGACAATCACTGGAAATATGAAAAATTCACAGGCAAGGTAGGCACCAGCGACCTCGCTGGCAGTCTTGATTACCAGACCAGGAGGGCCGACAAACAGCGCCCCCTGTTACAAGGCAATATGAGTTCCCAAGTACTGCAATCTGCCGATCTGGGACCGCTGGTCGGTGCCGACTCCAATGCCAGCAAGGCCAAGCGCGGCATGGCTGCGGTCCAACCAACGGACAAAATCTTGCCGGTAGAAAATTTCCGTACCGAACGCTGGCGCAGTATTGATGCAGACGTCAATCTGAGCGCCAACAAACTGATACGCCAGAAAGAGCTGCCGATACACAAACTGCAAACCAGGTTGATACTGAAGGATGGTGTCATCACCATGCAGCCACTGAGTTTTGAACTGGCAGGTGGCCAATTGCAGGCATTCATTACCCTTGATGGCAGTGGCGGTGCCAAGAACAAAGTAAATGAAGAGGACAGTGAAGAGACCAAGGCGCATGCCATACGGGCAAAAATGCGGCTCACTGCCAGGCATATACAGTTGCAAAAATTTATCCCCACACTGGCCGCATCGAAGCTAACAGTAGGCGAGATCAATGCTGACGGTAATCTGACTGCCACTGGCAATTCCGTAGCTGTCCTGCTCGGGTCTTCGAATGGTGAACTCAGCAGCATGATAGACCATGGCTCGGTCAGCAAACTCTTGCTGGAAGAAATGGGCCTGAATATAGGCAATATCATCCTGACCCGCCTGTCTGGTGACAAGCAGGTCAAACTGAATTGCATGCTCGCTGATTTTGCCGTGACCGATGGGCAAATGAATGCACGCAGCTTCCTCATTGATACGGACGAAGCCTTGATCGATATCAGCGGCAGTGTCAATTTGCAAAAGGAAGACTTGAACCTGACCATCAAACCCAATAGCAAAGGCTTGCGTGTGTTCTCCTTGCGCGCACCTTTATATGTGCGCGGCTCATTCTTGCATCCACAAGTGTCGGTCGATAAGGGCGTGATGGCCTTGCGTGCTGGCGGTGCCATAGGTCTGGCCTTGCTGACCCCATTTGCCGCGCTACTGCCCCTGGTAAGTGCCGGGCCGGATCAGCCCAGCGGTTGTGAGGCTTTACTCAAAACAGCGAAAAAGTGAACCTGTGAATTAAGCTTGCAATACAAGGAATCAATATAAAAAAATAACAGTCTTTGCAAAAAGACTGTTATTTTTTTGGGAGGAAGCAAGTTACTTTAACAACTTGCTTCAGCTTTACTTCAGTAAGTTATTTAATACCTGCTGCTCCTGATCATGCTGGCAACTTCACGGGTCTCGGCCAGCACATCATTGACGGCCATTTGCAGCGTGTATTTTGCTTCTTCTGCTTCGCGTACCGATTCCGGCGTGCGTATCAGATGACGGCTGCGCTTGTTGAGGGCTTTTTCATATACCTTGAAGGCAAATTGCATTTCTGTGTAATCCATGGTGTTCTCCTGTTCTCTTGATTGTTAGCTTATTAGCTCATCATCACTTCATGTTTTCGTGCTGTAATGGGCGTGCACTGAATCCACCCAAATTTCGTCTGCCATGTCTGGCCATTGGTCGGGATCAAAGCCAGGCGCACTGTCGAAATGGCTTTTCTCTATATTCAAGATGAAGCGTTTATTGACTGTATCCAGCGCCAGCGCAGACCACGGTATGGCAAACAGTTTCTCGCCTATACCCAGTAAGCCGCCGTGAGCAACGACCACATAGGCTATCTTTCCGGTATGCGTATCAAGCATGATTTCTTTGACTTCACCCAGATTTTCATCAGCGTGGTTGACGACATTGTCACCTGTCAGAGTACGTGCGCCCATCAAACCAGGGCCAGGACCCTTATGCGCATTGTTGCCTTGGCCTGTATCGTAAATGTTGGAATTAATATCAATCATTATCTTTTCCTTCAAAGCATTGGAGCTTTCAGTATGTGCGTGGCAATGGATGTGATCAGTTCGATAGCGCACAAAGAAAATAAATTTTTAGCGCCGGTTTGAACTACCGGAAAGAGATAAGCAAGGAGAGACCTTGTGGGAAACAATCTATGAGTCTTGCAATGAAAATTTGTAATTCATTAACGAAAATGGCGCCACAAAAGCCTTAGCCTGTAGCGCCAATTTATTCTATTCATTTATTCTATTCATCATCCACAAAAACGAAATGCTGCTGTTCATGCATCAGCGTTGTCATTCTGACGCCTGCGATCTGTTCATGCAGCGCCTCGTCTTGCAGTCAAACTGTCATGCCGTAATAGCTGTGTATGGAATCTGCCCAGGCCTGGTTTGCCATATCTGGCCATTGATCAGAATCAAAGCCAGGCGCATTTTCAAAACGGCTCTTTTCTATGTTCAGGACAAAGCGTTTGTTGATAGTGTCCAGCGTCAGTGCTGACCACGGTACCGCAAACAGTTTTTCGCCTATGGTCAGAATGCCACCAAAAGCCACGACCGCGTAGGCAACACGGCCAGTGCGCATGTCAAGCATGATTTCTTTGATGTCACCCAGATTTTCATCGGCCTGATTGACTACATTATTACCCGTAAGAGTGTTGGCACCCATCAGTTCAGGGCCTGGACCTTTATGACCATTGGCTGGGTCACTAGGGATGTAAGTACTTGAAGTAGTATCAATCATTATCTTGTCCTTCTGGGTGAGTAGAGAACAGAGCATGCGCGCTCATGCAATTCTTAACAGTTCGATAGCACACATAAGAAGAACTTTTTGACAGCAATTTTGAATATATCCTCGCATGCTTGTCCTTGACCTGATCTTTCACTGGCCAATTTGTTGAAAGAACAAGCCGTGGAGCACAGTTTATGCAGATACTGATGACGATAATTCTGCAGGAATGTGAATTCATATTGCATACGGTCAAACATTGCTAAATACGGTTTTCCATCAGGCAATTCTCTTATACCTTTCGGTCTAATACAGTAAATAAATTCCGGCGGGCATCGTGTCTAAAGAAAATGAAAACATGACAAGAGTTCAGCGTGCAGGACATTTGATACTTGATTTTGCTATTTTATTTATATAGTTTCGCGACCGGGGCAGGGCAATGAAGACGACGTTGAAAACCAGACTCATGCTGGTGATGGGTATCATGAGTACACTCATGCTGTTGTTGGGGCTGACAGGTCTGTACGCGATGAAAGCCTCGCATGACAGCTTGAAAAGCAGCCATGAAGAACGCAGCCTGGGCCTTTATAAACTCGCCAATATGGACAAATTATTATTGGCAAACCGGCACGCCATCCTGGCAGCGCTGGCAGAGCCGGATGCCGGAAAACTCAGGACGGGTGCCGATACCATAGAACACGACAGTCGTACCATAGAGCAGTTATGGCTGGATGTTGCAACACTCCCCATGTCCACGGATGCGAGGAAAAAAGCTGACGAACTCAGTGCAGCACGGCTCAGCTTTGAGCATGCCGTGACCCTGCCCGCGATCAAGGCCATGCAGGCCGCAGACATGGCCAGCCTTCGGCAAATCAACCAGGCTGCAGACAAACTCAATGGCCCCGTCATCAGCGCCATGGACAGCTTGCGCACCCTGCAACTTGATGCACTCAATAAAGAATACGGCAGCGCCGAGGCTGACTATGCCAGGATAAGCAATCTGATGTGGGCCGCCATAGTCCTGGGCCTGGCGCTGTCAGCAGCACTGGCTTATTTCCTCATCCATGTGATCTACCAGCAGCTCGGCGGTGAGCCTGCGTATGCCGCGCAAATAGCCAGACAAATGGCAGATGGTGATTATGCTGTCAGTATCACACCAGATGTGCATGACGATGCCAGTTTGCTGGCCTCACTGCAGCAACTGCAAAGAGGGCTGGAAAAAATCGGCAAGGACATGCATCTCCATACTGGCAGCATTGTCAGGACATCCGTGCAAATACAGAGTAGCAATGCGCAACTGTCCTCACGCATGGATCAGCAGTCTGCCTCGCACACGCAGATTAGCCTGGCCGCCAGGGACCTGAGTACAGCCATACGCCAGAATTCAGAGCAGGCGCGCCAGGCAATGCAGCTTGCTGACGAGGCCAGCGAACTTGCCATTAAAAAAGCGCAGGCGGGCAGCGGGGCCATGGCTGCTATGACAGAATTGCGGCATGCCTGGGACAAGCTGGACACCAACATCCAGGTCATAGATGAACTTGTTTTCCAGCTTGATACCGCAGTGCTCAGGAGTACGGTAGAAGGCAAGGCTGTTGAGGTGGCAGAACGGGTTGAGGGCAGCGATCTGCACTTTGCCACCGTCGCATCTGAAGTGCGCGGCCTTGCACAAGGCGCTGCCTGTGCCGTGCATGAAATCAAGAACCTGCTCAATGAATCATGGGAAAGCCTTGACCGTGCAGGCAGGCTGACCAGCCAGAACAATGCCGATGCAGAAAAGTTGCTGTTCGCCCTGCAGCATGCCAATAAGCTCATGGCAGGAATCGATGGTGCAGGCAAAAAACAGGAAGCAAACCTCAGGCAGATCAGACATGCCGTCAGTGATCTTGACTATGCCAGCCGCAAGGACGCTATCCTGCTCGGCACCGCCATGACAGCTGCAAAATTAATGGAACAGCATGCCAGCCATCTGACGCACCTGAGTAATGGATTCAAACCTGGCGCAGGACACAAGGCGAAGTCGCAATTGCAGGTGGTCAGTGCAGTGGTGACCGAGCATGTGTCACACAAACGCCCGGACTTGCGTATCGTGCGTACCTGAGCCCTGATTCTTGCAAGCAGTGTTTGTTTCGCCGGCGAGTGTCATGTCACCCAGCGCTGGCCGCAGGAGTCCCCTGCCGTGCCGTGGAGACAACGGGGCTAGCGTAGAGGAAAGAAGAATTTCTCAGGCTTGCCTGCATGTAGTCCTGCGATTTCCATCGAAAAATATTTTTAAAAATAGCTTGCAAATAAGTAGTGCGCTATTTAAAATGCAAAGCATGAAAACCGCAAACGTCAAATCAGCAGCAAAAGCAGAGCAAGCCGCAACGCCGCAACTCGGTGACCAGCTTTGTTTTGCCCTGTATTCGACTTCGCTGGCCATGAATAAGCTGTACCGCAAATTGCTCAAGCAAATGGGGATCACCTATTCGCAATACCTGGTGCTGATGGTCTTGTGGGAACAGGATGAGCAAATCGTCAATGACATAGGCGAGCGCCTGATACTGGATTCAGCCACGCTGACGCCCTTGCTTAAACGCATGGAAGCGCAGGAACTGATTACCCGTGTCAGATCAGCAGCAGACGAGCGCCAGGTCATCATTTCGCTGACCAAAGCGGGGAGTGATTTGCGCAAGCAGGCAGCCAGTTTGCCGACTTCGGTCTTGTGTGCAACAGAATGTTCAGCCGATGAGGCGCGTGACCTCAAGCAAGAGATATTGAACCTGAGGGCGGCATTGATGAAGAATGTGTGAGGGTAGTTCAGAGATTTTTTGAATATTAAATATATAGTGTGCTATTTAATAGTTTGTTATGTTTATTTGTGCTGATTTGCATTGATGGCGTAGGAGTGGCTTTAGCAGCGAATGCTTGATCGATATGAATAATCGACACGGCTGAATGTTCGCGGCTAAAGCCGCTCCTACGGGACATTACGGGACATGGCTGATGTTGAAGAGATGGCTACTGACACTTTAAGCATGGGCGATTTTGTATGGCCGGGAATTTGTTGCGCCTTCAGCAGTTTGGTAAATATATAGTGCACTATTTAATAGTTAATTATTTAAATTCATGGCTAGAAAAGTCTGGAAAAAGATTTTAGCAAGAAGAAAGAAAACCAGTTTGTAGCACCCCAATGTAGTCACCACGCAGTAATCACACTGCCATAACATGAAAAGGAAATGACCATGACACACCTGAAATCCCTGCTCGCTGCAACAGCCATCAGCCTCTCCATCAGCAATGCCTTTGCAGCAGGCAGCCCCGGTGTTGAGCTGACTACCCAGGCCTTCTTGCAAGCGCTGGAAGCGGGAGGCGGCAAGCCGCTGGAACAATTGCCAGTAGCTGATGCACGTGGCGTACTGGTCGGTGCACAGGCTGGCGTCAAGCTGACATTGCCTGCTGCCGATGTATCTGAAAAAATCATCAAGGTCGATGGTGGCGACATCAAACTGACGATCGTGCGCCCGGCCGGCGTTAAAAAAACCTTGCCCGGCTTTATGTACTTCCACGGCGGCGGCTGGGTACTCGGCGATTATCCTACCCATGAAAGACTGGTGCGTGACCTGGTGGCAGAATCCGGTGCCGTTGCCATCTTCGTCAATTACACACCCTCACCAGAAGCTGGTTATGGCGTCGCCGTTCAACAGGCTTATGCAGCCACCAAATGGGTCGCTGAACACGGCAAGGAAATCCAGGTCGATGGCAGCCGACTGGCTGTCGCAGGCAATAGCGTAGGCGGCAATATGGCGACAGTGGTCAGCCTCATGGCCAAGGACAAGGGCGGCCCCAAACTGCGTTCACAAATCCTGTTGTGGCCGGTAACAGATGCCGACTTCAATAATGAATCCTATAAGCAGTTTGCCGACGGTCATTTCCTGACACGCAATATGATGAAATGGTTCTGGGACAATTACACGACCGACGCAGCCAAACGCCATGAGATTTATGCATCCCCATTACGTGCGACTAATGAGCAATTGACAGGCCTGCCACCAGCCCTGATACAAACCGCAGAATTCGATGTCCTGCGCGATGAAGGCGAAGCTTATGGCCGCAAACTCGATGCCGCCGGCGTCAAGGTCACGACTGTGCGCTACAAGGGCATGATCCATGATTTTGGTTTGTTGAATGTACTGGCCAAAGTACCGGCAGTGCGCTCAGCGATGCTGCAGGCAGGTAGTGAATTGAAGGCGAGTTTGAAGTAAGAGCCGGACGCTTCGCATTTCATAGAAGCTTGATGGTTTGTCCAGGTTTGTAGGGTGCGCCGTGCGCACCGCTTATCTTGCAACATGCGCTGATGGTGCGCACGGCGCACCTTACAAAATCGTACCTAGGTTGGGCCGGGCCTCGCTAGGCTACGCTTCATCAGCCCAACACTCGGCGTCCAAATGACGTACACGTATTGCAAATACTAAGTGTTGGGCTGATACCTCGTAGCCTGGCGAGGCTCGGCCCAACCTACGTGCTAATGGTGCGCACGGCGCACCCTACAAATGCCCGGCAACGAAGCAGAGATTCGCAACAACCTCACCGCTTAAACGCCAACAACAAAACCCCGCCCGCCACCATGCCTATACCTGCCCATTCCCGCAAGGATGGCCGTTCATCCAGAAACGCAAACGCAAACACTGCCACCAGCACCAGGCTGAATTTATCGACAGGTGCGACCTTGGATGCATCACCAAGCTTCAAAGCGCGGAAATAGCATACCCATGATGCACCCGTGGCCAGGCCAGACAAAGTCAGAAACAGCCAGGTCTTGCCAGACAGCTCCAGCGGGTTTACCCATTTACCGGCATACACCACAAACAGCGACAGCACGACGATGATGATGGCGGTACGGATCAGGGTGGCAAGGTCAGAATCCACGCCCTGTATGCCTATCTTGGCAAAAATGGCCGTCATCGCTGCAAACATCGCCGACAGGGCAGCCCAATAAAACCAGGCGTTGGATGTACTCATGGCTTGCCTCTGGTTTTCAAGTTTTGGATTGCGCCACGTTCAGCCTGTAAAAACCTGCGGCGGGACCATTTTGCACCGTCTCTGCTGTAATCGTCGCATTCTCGTCACTGAAATGCACGGGCGGCAGGGTGATGCCATTGATGACGGCTTGCAGTGTATAAGCGGGCCCGCTGCGCAAATTGTAGGGAATAAAGCCGCGTGACTGAGTGATTTCCTGCTCGAACAGGCCATGCATCTGGATGATGAAACTGACTGGCGGTGTACAGGTCTTGTACAACTGCATGAATGGTGGTGCGCTGCTGCCGCTTTCCACCACGCGCAAGACATAAGATTTGTTTTCCAGGTCCTGCTCGATCTGGGCGATATAAGCGGCGGTGTCGTTCAACTGCATCCTGTCTGACACGTATTCCCGGTTCTGGAAGTTGGCCTTGGCGAGGATGGTGCCTATGATATGGGTGGGGATCTCCAGCGTGTGGCCACTCTCTGTACGCGCCCAGTTCGCAATGACAAGGTCGCCTTTGTTGATGGTGAGAAACGCTTCGTAGCCAGTATTGTTGACTATGGTAATCGCCATGGGGAAACTCCTTGCTGAAGATAGACAGGCTCGGGGACAGGATTATTTTACCTTGTATTTTGATTAAGACAAGCCAGCCCCTTCATGCATGCGCAAGACATTGCGCATTTGCCTGACTTCTTCCAGCGGGCTGCGGCCAAACAGGCGCTTGAATTCACGGCTGAACTGCGAGCTGCTTTCATAACCCACGGTATTCGATGCGGTATAGGCATTCATGCCTGAACGTATCATCAACAGGCGCGCCTTGTGCAGTCGCATGGCCTTGATGTACTGGATAGGCGTGGTACTTGTGACCTGCTTGAAATGCAGGTGAAAGGCGGGCAGGCTCATGCCCGATTCACGCGCCAGACTATCGACATCAAGCTTGTCGCTAAAGCCATCGTGTATTTTGCGCAAGGCACGGGTGATTTTTTGAAAATGACTGCCCTGGCTCAGTGCCGCCCGCATTGCTGCACCCTGTTCACCCATGAGGATGCGGAAGTAGATTTCCCGCACGATGGCAGGTGCAAGTATCCTGGCTTCCAGCGGTGATGCCAGTGCCCGCAACAGGCGCAGCACGGCGGCTGCCAGGGTATCGTCAACCTCGGTGGCGTACATGAAGGTGGGGGTAATTGTGGCGTTGGCAGGCACATCGGCTTGCAACTGCTGCGCTTCCTGCACGGCCAGTGCCAGTTCGGCAGCCAGCGTCTGTTGTATGCCCAGGTGTATGCCCAGCATCGGTTGCTCGGGGCTCGCCTCAGTATCTGCTTCAAAAGGCATGGGGGCAGATACCACCAGGTATTGCCGCGCATCATAGGTGTACATCGCTTCACCCAGATAGGCACGCTTGCGCCCCTGCACGATGATGCAGATGCAGGGTTCATACATCACCGGCGTGCGGCTGTAGGCTTGCTCGCTACGCATGAAATGCACATAGTCGAGTGCAGATGCAGTAAAACCTTCCTGCCGCGCCATGGTGGCGACCATGGTGGCCAGTTGCTGATTGATGTCGTCCTTGTTTTGCATGTTTTGCTTATATCGTGCTCAAAGATGGCCAGAGAGGAACAGGCATTCATCATAGCAATAATCCTGGGCACTTTGCTCGCCGAATTGCTGCCAGAAATAGGATTAGGCAAGAATCAGAAAGTTTCCGGCATTTAGCTTATGACGCAGGCTGCCTATCATGGCTACATTCCGCAATCAGCGGTCATCCTTGAAAGGCAGATCATGAAACAAAAAACCTGGTTAATTACTGGTGCCACCCGTGGCATAGGCGCAGCCATCGCCAAAGCCGCACTCGATGCCGGCGACAAGGTCGTCGTCACTGGCCGCGATATCAGCAAACTGCAAAGCCAGTTCGCCAGCTATGGTGACAGGGTGCTGGCACTGACACTCGACGTCAATGATGAAGCCCAGGCACAAGCAGCCGTCAAGGCAGCCTGCACACAGTTTGACAGCCTCGATGTGCTGGTCAATAATGCGGGCTATGGTCAGCTGGGTCTGTTTGAAGAAATCAGCACGGCAGAGATACGCCAGCAATTCGACACCAATGTGTATGGCAGCATGAACATGGCACGCGCTGCCTTGCCGGTCATGCGTGAGCAAAGACGCGGGCATATCTTTAACCTGTCTTCAATAGGCGGCGTCGCCGGTTTTGAAAGCGCATCTGTCTATTGCGCCAGCAAGTTCGCGATAGAAGGTTTTTCAGAATCACTGGCGCTGGAAGTAGCACGCTTTGGCATACATATCACTATCGTTGAACCTGGCTTCTTTCGTACTGATTTCCTGGATCAGACGTCGGTACGCTATGGTGACAAAACCATTGCCGACTACGCCAGCAGCGGCATCAACAGCCGCGAGACTTTTGCCAGCTACAACCACCAGCAAGCCGGTGACCCGGTCAAACTGGGGGCTGCTGTGGTAACCATCAGCAATATGGCAGAACCACCATTGCGTTATGCCGCAGGTTCAGACGCGATAGAGGTTGTTGGTGCCAGCCTCGAAAAACACCGGCAAGAGTTGCAGCAATGGCGGGTCTTATCGGTATCGACAGATGGGGATTTTGCGTAACGCAGGTATCGCAGTAGGGTGCGCCGTGCGCACCGTCTTTGAATCATGTTGAACAAAAACGGTACGCATGGCGCACCCTACAAAAGCACCTCTCCACTATCTTTGTCAAACTGACAAAATGTGACATACTGGCACGATGTTGTTGTGTAATGGTGATCAGGGAGAGGGTGGATGCAGCTTGTTTCATATCTATCAGCGCGTGCAGGAAAGTGGATCAAAGGCACTGCCCTGATCGCCAGCTTGCTTGCCAGTGGCCTGATACAGAGTACAAGTCAGGCTGCAAATCAGGCCGCCAGCGAGATCAACTGGTATGTTTTCCCGCTGCCTCCTTTGTATATACCTGAGGGGCCGGGCAAAGGTGAGGGCATTGTTGATCTGGCGCTGCAACGTCATCTCATTCCGAACCTGCCGGGCTATCAGCACAAGTTCATCAACGTGCCACTCAAGCGTCTCGAGCTCATGCTCAGGGATGAAGGCAATGCCTGCGCGCTTGGCCTGTTCAAAAATGCCGAGCGTGAAAAAACCATGGTGTTCTCCACGCCATTCTTTGCCCAGATACCACCCGGTGCCATGATACCGCGTGCGCAAATTGCCCAACTGCGCCCTTATTTACTTGCCGGTGATAAACTCAATTTCAGCAAGCTGCTGGAAGACGAAGTACTGACTGTCGGTGTGCAAAGTGGCCGCAGCTACGGTGCAGCGATAGACGATCTGCTGGCAATCTACAAGGGCAAGAAAAATATCTTTTTGAACAGCGCCCCCAATGCAGCAAAAAGCCTGTTCCAGATGAATGCCCTGGGCCGTGTCAACCTCATCCTCGGCTACCCGTATGAAGCCAATTTCCTCAACAACCGCGACAGTGCTGATTTTGTCGATCTGAAATTCTATCCGCTGCAAGAGCAACCGGCTTTCCTGTCCGGCTATGCTGCCTGTTCCAAAGGTCCGTTTGGCGAGCAAGTCATCGAGCAGATCAATACCATACTCGCCCGCCGCGACATACTCGAAGCCATCGCCGCCTATTACGAAGGCTGGTTGCCAGAAGATGCGCACCCACTGGCGCGCCAGGTGTTTAACCTGGCTTTTCCTGTCAAGGCAAGAGCACGTAAATAAAGCGGCCGATAAATAATCTTTGCAGGCGCAGACCTGCCACGTAATTGATTGTAGAATAATTACCCTCACTCCTTAACCTTAGCTATCCTACTTACTGGCTTATTCATTATGGCAAACGACACGACGACAATATTCAGTACTTCAAGCACACTTAACTGCATAGTCAAAACCGATTTTCAGACGTCAAGCACGCGCGTGATGGCGACCGATGCCAATGCGCCTGCCGGGCTGGCGTTTGATGCCGATAATCAACTGTATTTTGCCGACAGCGGTACAGGATCCATCCGCATTGCCAGTGATACAGGGACGCGTGTCTTTGCAACCGGCCTGGGCAGGCCCAATGGCATCGCATTTGGCAGCGACAATCTTTTATATGTCGCCGATACCGGGGCCAATATGCTGAAAGTGATAGACCAGCAGGGCAAGGTGCGTGATCTGGCTGCCATCAACCGCCCCGTTTACATCAGTGCGCATGGCAATGATCTTGTGGTTGAATGCAATGACGGGCAGATCAGCAGGTATGATCAGAGCGGCAAAGGTGCAGTGTTCCACAAGCTGGCGACACCCTCCACCGGCTTGGCTATTGATGCCGAGGGTAATATTTATTTCGGTGGTAACTGGGACGATAAACATCGGCCCTTGATCCACAAGATAAGCAAAACTGGCCAGACCAGTGTGTATATGACTGGGCCATGGTCCCGCAAGTTCGATGTATTGGGTTTTACAAAAACGGGCTACCTGTTCTTTGCGCAAGGCAATGACATGATCCACTTGTGGCAATCAGAAGAGATGAGTTTCGCCAGGAGTGCTGCTTACCCTGGCTATGCCGCTGTCAGGCGTGATTTCAATTTCCCGCCAGGCTGAGGTCATGATGACTTTTGCCTCAGCCCCTGTTCACCATGCAACTTGACAGATTCGACCGCCAGTTACTCAATCTCGTGCAGCAAGATTCCAGCCTGGCGGCTGAGCGCCTGGCTGAACAGGTGCCGCTGTCACCATCTGCCATACAAAGACGCCTGCGCCGCATGCGTGAGCAGGGTGTCATCCTGCGGGATGCTGCAATCGTTGATCCGCTTAAAATTGGCCGTCCGAATTTTTTCATCGTCTCACTCGAAGTTGAGCGCGAACGGCCAGAACTGCTGGCGCAACTGCGCACCTGGCTCAATGAGCATGAACATATACAGCAAGCCTTTTACGTCACCGGCGAAGTTGATTTTGTCCTCATCGTCACCGCACCCCATATGGAAGCCTTTGATGCCCTGATGTCGCGCCTCATGCAAGAGAATGTCAACGTCAGGCGCTTCACCACCAATGTCAGCCTGGGTCTGGTCAAGCGCGGTTTGACTATCCCTGTGCCACTCGACGAGGCTGAATAAATACAGCTCAGTCCTGGGTTTCACCTGACAGAGGCGTCGCCAGCATGGACGGGCGGTTGATGAATGTTTCATACCATGCCACCAGCCTGGGGCGACCATCCCTGAAACCGGGCAAGCCGCGAAATTCCAGCCAGCTCAAGGATGTTGCCACGGCGATGTGGCCGATATGGACTTGGCCATCGATATCCAGTTCTTGCTCCAGCCAGTCATAGCTGGCCAGCAGCTTTTGCGTATGACCATCACGTAGCGGCGGGTAGCGCAGGGCTTCCGGGCGGCGCGAGGTTTCCCAGCGCACTGCGATGCCAGAGTCTGCCATGCCCTTGGCCACTGCCTGCACCCGCAAGGCATGCCAGTGCGCCTCACCCTCGCGCGGGATCAAGGGCCTGCCAGTGTGCAGGGTATCAAGATATTCACAAATCACATCAGAATCAAACAGCGGCGGCAAGCCGGGGCGTAGCAACACTGGCACCTTGCCCAGAGGGTTTTGCGCATACACAGCTTCATTACGATTGGTCGGGCTGGTTTCATGATGGATGACTTCTATCTGCCCGGCCAGGCCAGCTTCATGGGCGAATACCAATGCCTTGCGGGCATAGGGAGAATGGGTTTGGTAGAGTAGTTGCATAATGAAAGCGTCCTGAGTTTGCATGAAAATATAACAAGCCTGAGGGATATTCCACTGGCTGTGCTGAAAAGACATGCTAAATCAGAGTGTCTGAATTTTCCCCGCATTTGTCGCATTGTCCATGCGGCTTTTCTGCAATATAGCTTGTCTCACTCATGCGACTTGCCTATACTGAGCCAAGACCAATACCAATATCAATACCATAAAGGGAGACACCATGAAACGTTTCGCGCTGATTTTTCTGGCTTTGTTAAGTTCCATGATTTTTCCGAATGCCTATGCGGACAACCCGTCTGATGCTATCGATATGGTTGAAAAAGGTCTGGCCTATGTCAAGAAAAACAGTATTGAAGCGCTCATCAAAGAAGTTAATAATAAAAACCCTGAATTCCTCAAAGGCGACCTTTATCTCGTCGTGCGCAGTCTGGATGGCACCACTCTCGCCCATCCCGTCAATCCCAAGCTGGTAGGCAAAAACATGATTGTCTTGCCAGATGCAGACGGTAAACTCTTCCGCAAGGAAATCGTCGAAGGCGCAAAATCCAAGGGCAAGGGCTGGGTCGATTACCGCTACAACAACCCCGTCACCAAACAACTGGAAAATAAATCCACCTACTATGTACGCAGCGGTGACTACACGCTCGAAGCAGGGATTTATAAAGGCAATTGATGCAGTCGAGATGCATCGCGTAGGTGCGATTAGCGCAGCGTAATCGCACGTCTTCAATCGCTTAATTACGCTGGTACGTAAGGCGTATTGCAATGTTCGTATGCACGCAGCGTGTACGGCATCGATATTTCTCCCACGTTTGCAATGATCTCATGCGGCGCATTACAATGCGCCCTACTGTCACGGTCATCTTTGATTTAATCATCTGAAGTGACAGACTGAAATTGCGCAAGCAAGCATCTATACAAAAACCAGAAAAATAAAACATGCAACTTCTCTATCCCTGCGATCCCTTTGACAAGAACCAGCCTGATGAAGCCTATGCAGAAGAATTCCATGCGGCCAAAGCGAAAGGCCTGACCTGTTTCCTGTTTTCGGCAGAAGACTTTGAGTCGGGTGACTTCAGGCCCAGACCGGCAAACCAGTTCAGCGGGAACATTATTTACAGAGGCTGGATGCTGACACCAGAGCGCTACGCCCAACTGGAGCAGGCAATTGCAGCAAAAAATGCCACTCTGCTCACTACTGCCCATCAATACAGGCAATGTCATTATTTGCCTGCATGGTATGAGGCTTGCCGCAACGTGACACCAGACACCATCTTCCTGATGCGCGATGACGATTTTGACGCGGCACTGGCAAACACAGGCTGGCAAGCGTATTTCGTCAAGGACTATGTGAAGTCCCTGACCACGAGCCGAGGATCGGTAGCACGCAATGCAGACGAGGTGCGCGAAATCGTCAGTCTGATAGAACGCTACCGCGGCCAGATTGAAGGCGGCATCTGCGTGCGTGAGTTTGAAGAGCTATTGCCTGAAACAGAAGAGCGCTACTTTGTATTGGGTGGCCGTGTCCATGCGCGTGATGATGTGATACCCGATATCGTGTTGGATATCGCACGACGCATAGACAGCCCGTTCTTTTCCATCGACATCGTTTTGAATAGTCAAGGCGTAGCGCGGTTGATGGAGCTCGGCGACGGTCAGGTTTCTGATCGCAAGAAATGGGATGCGGCGAAGTTTTTGAAGATGTTCATGGATCATTCATGATTGAATATCTGTCGTGAAGGACTGATATATGGTCTTCGCATACACAAGATGTTCAAATTGCCTGTGATTAGCTAATCACAGGCAATATTCCCTTGTCCTGGTCAAGATAAAGGCAGAGAAATATTGATGGTCTGTATCCCGGCTTCCAACATGCGCTTGGTTTTGAGTGACGGGATTCTACGAATCACCTTTTGTCCTTACGTTCGAGCTTTTCCATTGTAAATGCAATTTCGCCGAAAAATTCCGTAATCATGATCGCTGAGAATCACTCAATTATTCACGGTGCTTTTTAAGGGGAAGCGTTTGGTCTATACACCAAGGTGTCCGTCTTAACCAGATCAGCAATTTCTAAAGCTTACAATCATTCTGCACTTCACGACAACAGGCTTATCATGCTACATTGGTAATAGCATACTAACCTCCCGACAAGGAAATTAGTCCTAATGAACGAATACGAGCCAACTCAGTTTATACCGAAACTCTTAATTCCTAATGAAGAGCAAATCGATATCCAGCTTGCAAAGCACAAAGTAATCATAGCTGAAGCCAATGCAGGTGCTGCGAAAACGACTACGTTAGCGTTCCGAGTTGGTCAAGCTATAACAAATAATATTACACCAGAAAGTATTTTGGCTCTCGTTTTTACCTCAACCGCCCGTGACGTTATGCAACAACGTCTAATAGATATTGGGATCCATTTCTCCGTCGTAAAACGAATTGAGATTGCCACATTTGAGGAATTTTCTGTAAGTGAACTTGCCAAAGTTGAAGATAGCGAAAAGATAGAATCTTGCATGCTTCCACGGCAGCAAAAGAAACATGTCTTGGCTGCAATGGAGCAAGTGTATGAGCGTTACGGTCACCTCATGGAGTTTCAGGGATTAGCCCAAACCAGTAGAGCGATCAATCAATTTCTCGACATTCAATTAAAGTTGAAAGCCAAGAAGAATCTGGATCTGGACGCAGACTTTGAAATAGACGAGCTTGATACAGTGTACGAGCGCCTCAACGTAAATCCAACTGAGTACCTGGTAGCCCGCGAATACGAAAGAATCCGACTGGGCTACAACGATCACCCGGTATTTCGTGGCCCATTCGATGCGACCTACGACCTGGCGCGACGACTAACTGCCGATCCGCAAACTGCGCAGAATTTTCGTGATTATCGTACGGTTGTCTGTGATGAGTTGCATGATTTAAATGAAGCTGCATTCTCAATTCTCTGTGCCTTAATCAAAAAACCCCGATGCTTTTTTGTTGGCGCAGGTGACAAAGATCAAGTGATACACAGTACGCTCGGGGCAAACCGCGAATTTCTGACTACGCGCTTTAAACAAGAATTCCCTTTCCTTCAACAGTATCCCCTCACCATTACCTATCGCCACGGCCCGCACTTAGCTTACCCGATGCAGAATTTTACCGGGAAGGATTTTGAATCCTACGTAGCGAACGAAACAGAAATCAAGGTAGCGCATTATGATGGCACTGCCGAAGGTTGTGCTGCATGTGTAGTGGATGCCATCACTAAGTGGAAGCGTGATCGAAATCCCATTGATGGTTGCGCCATTTTAATGCGAGGGTGGCACCAATCTATCGCAATAGAAAACGCGCTCAAGGAAGCAGAAATTCCCTACAAAACTCCTGAAATGGCAAGCTATCTGCAGCGCGAAGAGATTTTATTTCTTCGCGGCATAATGGCTATCGCATTGAAGGATTTGGGTTCCGTAAAGTCTTACCCGGTAAGATGCGGCATCATTGATGCACTGATACTTTTTGGTGAAATTCAAATCGATGCAAAAGAAATTGAAAGTGTGAAATATCAAATTGCGAAAAATCCAGATGTCCTCATATTCTTTTTTGATCGATATGTCGCGCCGAGCAATTCTAATGACCCTACAGGTCTACTTAATCAAGCCGTCAAATACATGCAAAGCGTATCGCCCGGCACTAAAGTTGATGTAATAATTAGGAATATTTCGAAGCACTTGAATCTGGAAGCCATGGCGGCAAAAATATATGTCAGACCTTACGAAGCAAGCGTTGTAACGAAGTCGATTTCAGGTTTTTTGTCAGTCGCAGTCAAGGCAGACCAAACGTTGCAGGAATTTTGGCTAACGGTTAATTTTTCTGAAGCTTTTGCTACAAAAAAAAGAGAAAAGGGATTTGTAGTTCTCGACTGTGTAAGCAATGCTAAAGGAAAAGAATTCCCTCACGTTATTTTGCCATTCCTAGAAACTGACGAATTTCCCAATGTGATGTTTGATCTTGAGGAGGAAAGGAATCTGTTCTATGTCGGGGCAACAAGAACTATATCTCGGCTTACACTTATTACTCCAAATGACCCAGGCCGCAGAAGCCAGTTCATTAAGAAAATGAAGATTCCCGAAACCGTTTCGCGTGCGAATCTCGCAGTTCAGCGGAATGAAAATATACAGAGAACCCCACGAACAAACCGGCGTTATCTCAAGACAAAATTTGAAGAAGGGAAATTAGTGAAATCGATGGGTGCAAAGTTTGATTGGGCACGCAAGGCCTGGTATATTGAGAATGACAGTGACCCCAAACCATTTGAGCAATGGCTTTGATATACCCTCTATGGCATATCTTTTGTTATCTGACCTTGCGTAACGTGCTTTGTTGATCAAGGTTTTTATCGTCAAGTCATAGCAACATTGAACACGTAACAGACAAGTCAACCCTCACTTAACATACCGAAAAGTCGTGCGACTTATTTTTTTGATGTTAGCGAACGAAAGGACATATCTTTCTGGTCGATCTAATTTGGAGTATTGAATGGCTTTTTTTTCTAAACTACTTGACGCGCTTGTTGGGGTCAAACCAATGAAAGAGACTACTTCAGACCAACTCGCAAAAGGGTCCCGGAAAAATATAACATATCAGGACCCTTGGTTGACTATCCATGAGCCATATTTTCATGGACACGGAAATTACTCACCAAATCAACGCTGGATCGTTGGATTCCGCGACTCAGATGGAGTCAGCACAGGGGGAATGAGAGAGAATGGGAACGGCGCAGTTGTTCTTGTGGATATCCAGAAAGAACAAGTATTACATGCACAAGGTCATTTTGCTCGTCCAGTTGCTGCCTTAGTTTCAGACACAGGTAATTATATTTTGCACGACTCCGGGTTCGGCGTCGGGCTGAAAGGCGATCTAATTGCATGCAATATTGCAGGCAAGGAAACGTATCGCCGACATTTTGAAGCTAACATTATTTCCATTGGACTATCACAAAATGGAAGATATGCCGTAACACAAACCGCAAATGCGCCAAATAGCATTGATGGAAACTTACTGGAATTAGTGGATTTGGAACACAAAGCTGTATTGTTTTCGGAAAATCCAATCTCTGGTTGGGCGAACACATATGCCTTTGAAATTGATGCGTCTGGGGTCATAAAAAAGCTTTATGTTGATTTGCAAATGGGACGTTTTGCATATTCATCGGCAGGTGAATTCCTTGATAAAAAAGACTATCTGAACGCAAGATTAACCAAAGGGGACTTTACATCGAAATTGTTCGCTGCTCAGGAACTGTTGCAATTGGATTCCACAGAGGAAGGTGCGCAAAAAGCCTTATGCGCTGCAGATGAAGCTTTAGTGGATCAAACTTGTGACCACCCGCACTGGCGAGCTATTGCGTACCGTGTGCGTGGTGAATGCTTTGAATTGCTTGGGCAACCCGCACAGGCATTAGTGTCATATGAACACGCATTGAATTTGAATCCGAAAGTTGGCGTAAAGAAAAGGATGACTTCACTACGTAAGTCAAGCTCACAATAATCTTGTTTAGGAGCTGCGTAGGGCTGACGAATAAAAGTAAGAATATATTTCATCACATGCATGCGGTGCACACCGATATCACTCCCTCATTTGAACGCGCTCATGCGGCGCATTACAATGCGCCCTACGGTTACGGCATTAATGCGACAGACCGTTACTTCATTTGCCTGCACTTGTTAAAGCTAGTAAGATCGGCATCGCAATTATGGCTGGCACGGCAACGTCGGGTTGATACTGTGCGCAAATTTCACTGGAGTGTAGAGGATGTTTTATGGTACCAAATTCTTTGGGCAGGTTGAGTCCGTTGATCGTCACTTGCATATAGCGACACGATTCCATCATTTTTCTTTGATACCTCTGGTTTATCAGGGCAGCTATATTGTGATCGACAATACGCATGCCCTGCGTATTCCCATCAATTTCAAATCTATCGCCTTTGCATATTTGAGGTTGCTGATAGGTGCTGTGATTATTGTGTCGATTTTATCTATGTTGATCATATTGTCCGGCAGCCCAATCGACCGCGACGCATGGTGGTTTGTCGCCGCTTGCACGGGTGTGATAGCCCTGTCTTTCACCGTTGCCTACTACAGCTTTAAATTCGGAAAAGCAAGCGCAGAAAAAAAGGCGCAGATGATCGCATTCATAGAAAAGAACAAAGTAAGCATAGTCAAACTGGGGCCTATGCGGGTACATGCTTATTGAATAAAGATATGGCATAAGCCCTGCGCCTTTATGACACCGTCCTGAACTCACTTATCTCCAGACGTATCTTGTCTATTCCGTTGCGCCGTATGCCATTGGTAACCGATACCAGGCTCGCGTGGCTGGTCATGAAGCTTGGTTTCAAATATACCGCTGGCGGCAACGCTTCGGTCTTATTTATCTGCGACAAGCGGGTTTGCATTTCCTCAAGAGATATCACATGCCCGTCCCACAATATGCTGTCATCAAAATCTATAGCAATTTGTGTCACGGATATTTCCATCATGCCGTCGCAGCTAACATTTGCCAGGCTTGACAGTTTCCATAGCAACATATCCCGCTGCCTTGGTACCCCAATGAGCATTACCATTATCAGCACCAGAATAACGCCGATCAAGGGTGTCATATTCATGCCCAATAAACGATCACTGTCTTCGTCTGGTCTGGCTGAAGTTGAAAAAAACATGATGGCATCCTGGTGGAAGTGTGATGCTTTAGCATTACATTAATCTGTTGAGGATGCAAGTAGCATGTTCCTGATTTACAGGCATGGCAAAACACCAGTTGCCATGATGCGGGAAAAATACCCTCAATCTTCTTCCAGCTTCACTCTGCGTGCCGTAATCGTGAAATAATTTTCTTCGTCTTTTGCAAGTACATCAAAAGAGTACTTGAAGTCGATGATGATGTCCGGCATGTCTTGAAAAGGCTCAAAGGCAGTCAATTTTCCTTTGAGTTCTTTAATTTCCATTGGTCTGCCAAAAAAATTAGTGCTCCCCGTTACGCATGACAATGCTCTGGTGACATTGGCAGCCATGAATTCGCCCGAACTGTTTTTGCTCAACCAGTTACAAAATGCTCTGCTTTTGTCGTCTGCTCTGTCGTCTGCTTTATACTGCTTGCATACTCTTTGATACGAGAGGATATCGACATGGCGGACAAAGAAAGTAATGCTGCGGCTCTGATCGATTTTCAAGTCGCTTGAAAATGCTTTTAGCTGTTCGCAAAAAGCCGGGGCCGTCTTGTTGTCGGCGTTGGCGTTAATGCTTGCACATGCGTACAAGAGCAAGGCTGTGTATAGTTTGCTTGAAAATTTCATGTTGCCTGCTGATAGATATCTTTGATGCTTATGCGAAGTCGGCACGGTAAGGATGAGATGGGCACCATTAAGTGCCTTATGGAGCAGGCACTCATAAAAATACCCCGGAATGAGATTAACTCAGGCCGGGGTATTTTCAGCGTGCTGGCTTTTGAGCTTACTTCGCAACCGGCAAATCACCATGGCTGGCGGGAGACGCCGTTACCTCCAGGTCAGCAGACTGGCTGGCTGAGGCTGAGCTTTGCTCGGTGGCAGATGCAGCGACGTTTTCTGTACTGGCTGCCGTAATCGTATCGGCCAGGGTTTTGGGAGCTGGCACGGGGGCGAGCTGGAGAGGTAGCCCGCTGGCCAGCAGTTGTTTTTTTTCTGCTGGCAATTGCTGGTATAGCTCCCATTGCCTGGTTTTTTGGGCAGTCTCGATTTTCTTGGCCTGTGCGTAGTTCAGGCGGGCAATCTGTTTTTGCTCTGGGCTCAGTTGCGCCCACAGTTCCATGCGCTTTTGTATGCGTTTTTGTTCTTCAGGTTTCAGGCCCGGGTAGCGGTCGGCGATGGTGATCCACTTTGCCTTGTTCTTGTCGTCAAGCTTGCCCCATTGGCTTAGCAGCGGGGACAGGGTCTTTTGCTGGGCTGCGCTTAATTGTGACCATTCTGCTTTGCCGACCAGGCGCGAGGCTGGTCTGGCATTGCCTGCGGCCAGTTTGGCGGCATTGCTGGCCTGCAGGCCGGCGACAGCAGCCTGCCCGGTTTCATGGATATTAAAAAACAGCAAGCCGGCTAAGGCCGTAATGCCCACAATAGCGCTCAGGCTGGCTATATCTATGGTGTTGTTCACTGGTTTCATGACGCCACTCTCGAATTGATCGAATCAGGATTACTGCAACAGGCCCTGAAATTGCGTTTGTAAAATCTCGCTTGTATGAACATGAGACCATATTGCAGAGATGAAGTTTCCTCCATTGTAAACTTCATTTGGATTTTCGTCAGCGTCACAGGGCATCGCGTTGAGCGCTGGCTGCTTGTTTCACGCATTAATCTGTCAATTAAAGCAATCAGTTCCATCACAGTGATAGCTTTGTGGGCACACTGAGATACTTATCATCCCTGCCCGACCTGATGCATGCTGTCGAATTTGTCCATTTCCATCTGCCACAGCCTGGCCTGCTCACGTAGCCAGGTGGTAAAGGCCAGCACTTCGGGCAGTGCCGCACTATCTTCCCGCAAGACCAGCAGGTTGTCGCGAGAGCTAGGGCAGATAGTATTGTTAGCCAGTATCAGGCTGCCAACCTGCAGGCGCCTCCAGGCTATTGACAGGCGGCCCAGGGCAATGCCCTGGCTGTGCCGGGCAGCTTCCAGCAAGACATCGGCATCATTATAGGCTTGGCCTTGCAAGCTGAAGTCCTCAGGCAGGCCAGCGGCAGCCAGCCATTGGGCCGGGTCCAGTGACAGGTGTTGCAGCATCATTGATGCTGGCCACAGGCGCGCGTCTGTACCCAGCCTGCTCCTGAGTTCTGGCGATGTCACTGCCAATAAGCGGTCGGTGAACAAGGTCTCGCAAATCTGGTCTGTACTTTGCCTGGCACCGTGGCGTATCGCCACCATGGCCACGCGCGGGGCAGGGCGCACTAGCGCATAGTCGGTATCAATGATCAGGCGTATATGCGGGTGGGTCGCACTGAAGCTGGCCAGGCGTGGCAACAGCCATTCTTTGGCGATGGATGCCAGGGTGGAGATGTGCAGGGTCTTTGTTGCGGCATCAGCCGGTGGGTAAATTGCCTGGTGCAGGGCAGATAGGGGGCCGG
Source organism: Undibacterium sp. TC4M20W (assembly GCF_049340245.1). Taxonomy (NCBI): domain Bacteria; kingdom Pseudomonadati; phylum Pseudomonadota; class Betaproteobacteria; order Burkholderiales; family Oxalobacteraceae; genus Undibacterium; species Undibacterium sp. TC4M20W. The sequence goes on along the minus strand of NZ_JBMPPI010000022.1, from coordinate 42,665 downwards.
CAAGGCGAGTCAGCAGCGCTGCGCCGTCATCGGTCAGGCTGACTTTGGGGCCGTTGCGCTTGAACAGGGTCAGGCTGCTCCAGTCTTCAAGCTGGCGTATCTGGCGGCTGATGGCACCTGGTGTCAGGCTCAGTTCATCGGCTGCCTTGCTAAAACTGCCCAGGCGCGAAGCTGCCTCAAAGGCCTGCAGCGTGAACAGGGGTGGCAGTTTTCCTTGCATATTGAATTTTCCTCACTTTCATATTGCGAAAGTATCGTTTTTTACCTGCCTATATTACGACAATAATTAGCCCATCGAAACTTGACAGAGGAAAGAGCATGCAGGCGATCATCGTGAACCAGTTTGGCGGGCCTGAGCAATTGCTTTTGCAGGATGTGCCTGCACCCACGCCCACAAATGAGGTCATCGTCAATGCCGCCTGGGCGGGTATCAATTTTGTTGATATCTACCAGCGTGAAGGCCGTTACCCAGGTGTTAAACAGCCATGGCCCATGGGCATAGAGGGCACAGGCATCGTCGCCAGCGCACCGGCGGGCAGCGGCTGGCACGCGGGCGACAGGGTAGCCTATACCACAGGTGTACAGGGCACCTATGCCAGCCAGGTGGCCGTGCCTGCCGCGCATCTGATACGCATACCCGATGCTGTCAGCCTGCGTGATGCCTGCGCCGCCATAGAGCACGGCCTGACTGCCATCATGCTGACTGACGATGTCGCTCGCCTGCCAGCATGTGGATCGATACTGGTGCACGCTGCCGCTGGCGGTGTTGGCGGCTGGCTCGTGCAATTGCTGGTGGCACGCGGCCTGACGGTATTTGGCACGGCATCGTCCGCCAGCAAGGCAGACTGGCTGCGCAGCGTTGGTGCGCAACCAGTGGCGTATGAAGATGGCATAGACTGGGTTGCCCACATCCGCGATAAAACCCAGGGGCGTGGCGTTAATGTGGTGTTTGATTCCGTCGGTAAAAGTACTTTCACCCAAAGCCTGGATGTCGTCGCCCCTTGCGGCCATGTCATTTTATTTGGTGCCGCCAGCGGCCAGCCTGATCCTGTCGATGTCCTGCAACTCATGCGTAAGAGCATCTCCCTGACACGGCCTGTCTTGCCGCATTATCTGAACACATCCACCATCTTGCAGGAACATGCCGGCAAGGTGTTTGATTACCTGTCCAATGGCACGGTCAGGCTGCGCATCCATGCCGAATATGCAATGGCAGATGTGGCGCAGGCGCATGCGGCACTGGCAGAACGCGTTACGCAAGGCAAGCTTTTATTGTCCATCAATTCTCAACTTGTTTAAGGAAATAGCATGTCCAGCATCGCAACAAAACTGCAAGAACTTGGTCTCACCCTGCCACCCGTCAAGGCCCCGGCAGCAAATTATCTCAGCTACACTCTGCAAGGCAACCAGCTCATCATCGCCGGGCAGATAGGCAATCCAGGCACAGCCAAAGACGGCGTGCTGGGTGCGGGTGGTTCAGTCGAGGCAGCACACAAAGAAGCGCAAATGGCAGCGCTGCGCCTGCTGGCCGTCATTGATGCAGTCACCGGTGGTGACATAGAGCGCATTGCACAGGTGCAGCGTCTCGGCGTATTCGTCGCCGCCAGCCATGATTTTGATGGCCATAGCGCCGTAGCCAATGGCGCATCTGATCTCTTCGTTGTTGTCCTCGGTGAGCGTGGCCGCCATGCCCGCACGGCAATAGGCGTCTCCAGCCTGCCAACGGGTGCAGCGGTGGAAGTCGATGCGATAGTCACTTTGGTGGCCGCATGATCAAGCCCGTGATCAAAAGCGTGCTCACTACTGAACAACTCGCGCAATTGCGTATGCAGACACCCGGCCTTGATCAAGGCACGCACCTGAATCATGCCGGTGCCTCGCTATTGCCACCGGCTGCCCTGCAAGCCATACACGCCCACCTTGATCTCGAAGCGCAGGTCGGCCCCATGGAGGCTGCTTTATTGGTGGCTGACAGGCTGCAAAGCCTGCGTGAAGATGCAGCAGCACTAATCAATGCCAGCAGCGATGAAATCGCCCTCATGAACTCAGGCTCCAGTGCCTTTGGCAGTGTATTTGCCGCCATGCCACAATTAAAACCGGGCGACAGAATACTGGTCGGGCGACAGGAGTGGGGCGGCAACCTCGCTAATTACCAGCGTGCCGCACAGCGCGCGGGTGCGACGGTAGAGACTATCCCCAGCCAAGCAGATGGCAGTGTCGATGCAAATGCCCTGGCACAAATGATCGACAAACATGTACGCCTGATTTCACTGACCTGGCTGCCTGCCAATGGTGGCCTTATCAATGACGCCGCTGCGGTTGGCCGTGTCGCAGCCGCGGCTGGCGTGCCCTACCTCATCGACGCCGGGCAAGCGCTGGGGCAAGTAGCGGTTGATGTCAAAACTCTGCAATGCGATGTATTAAAAAGCGCAGGCCGCAAACACTTGCGCGGCCCACGCGGCACCGCCTTGCTGTATGTGCGTAAATCATTTCTCGACAAGCTGGAACCCGCCTGGGTCGATGTCTCATCTGCCCCCATTGCGGCAAATGAAATCCATCTGCGCAATGACGCCCGCCGCTTTGAAACCAGCGAAGCCGCAGTCGCCCTGCAACTGGGGCTGGCAGAATCAGTCAGGCTGGCACTGAACACGGGCGTCGCCAATCTGGGCGCTGTCAGCGCCGCATTGGCAGCAGTTTGCCGCCAACGTCTGGCAAACATCCCGGCCATCAGCCTGCATGATCTGGGGGATGGCGCACAGTCCGGCATAGTCTCGTTCAACTTGCAAGGGCATGATGCGATGAGCCTGAAAAACAAACTCGCCCGGCAACGCATTTATATAGGTGCAAACGGCGTGCCCTATACACCGCTGGACATGCAGGTGCGTGGCTTGCACAGCATAGCGCGGGCGTCGTTTTCTTATCTGAACACTGAGGATGATGTGGAGATATTGGCGCGGGCTTTGGAGGCAATGACTTGATTTGCAGGGTGCGCCGTGCGCACCGCCTGCTAACTTTGATCGTCACCTCATGGTGCGCACGGCGCACCCTACTGGGAATATGCATGCTCTTCACTATAGCCGTGACGTAGGGCGCATTGCAATGCGCCGCATGGTTTCACAATATTCCGGGCAGAAATTCTGCGTCATTCTTTGCGCACACATGTGCCTTCTTCTAACAAATACTGTTGTTCTGGCATAATCCATCCACGATTTCATGATGGAGATAGCAGATGCAACGCTGGCGACACGCAGGTGACAGGAAAAATTTTGGTGACTGGCTGGTCCTCACCATAGATATACAGATGGATGAGGCGGGCCTGCAAGCGACCTGCGAGCAATTGATTGCTGCTACATCTGATATGGAAAAATTTCTTGATCTTGGTAATGGAGAACAGTCCAGTGATTACAAGATCATCTTCAGGCATGGTGAAGCGAACGTGCATGAGCGCGCTTTCTTCCATGAAGCTGTGAAGATAGCGAAACTCAGGCCATTGGTTTCGCAATATGTGAGCAATGTCAATCATGAGAGCAACACCTGGCAGGATGAATATCACCCCAGGGGCAGTTATGCCATTGCAGAACTGGTACTGGCCGATGAAAACTATATACCGCAATTCGCCAGACTCCTGTTCAAGTGGGACATGGGCCATGAGACCTATCATTACAGGCTCATCGATAAACTCTTTGAAAAATACGGCTATACAGAACAGACACTGTTTTTATTGGCAGCGCGTGTTTGCGCCGATGGCCAGAATAGTGGTGAGAATGTCTTGCGTGCCATATACCGCCATGACTTCAAGCAACAAATCGTGCTTGAGGATTTTGTCAGCGTTGCACTGGCGATTTTCCCTCATCCTGAATCTGCCTGGCAATTACGCGAATTCGCCCGTATCTACGCAGGCGAGGATAAAGCGCAATATGCGCAGGTCACAGAAATTTTCCTGAACGCCTTGCGCAAGGATAAAAAATTTGCGGCGGTGATGGATGAAGTGCAGGACAGTTTTGCTGAAGAATATGATGAACACCAATTGATGGAAGTCGCTGGTTTTCTTGCTGAAGAAACCCTGGGCGACTGGAACGAAGGGCTGGATGAAGCCCTTGTAGAGAGTACGGATTTGAGCAAGTTGATGTGGTTGGACGCGTGATAGCGTGATAGTTAGCCTTACAATAGGAAATACGATCTTGTAGGGTGCGCCATGCGCACCAGTCTTTGGGTGCATCAATAAACCCGGTGCGCACGGCGCACCCTACAAAGAATTTGTCTCTGTTGCACACATGCCCAATCTGCTTAATTGACAAAACTCCCGCCCGTATGGTTTCATCTGCAATCCTGTCTCTTGCGAGGCAAAGAGAAAACATACAAAAAATCCGGGGCGACACCATGGGACTATTCGATTTTTTCAAAAGCAAGCCAGCCGCACGCACTTCGCTGGAGCAATTGTCTTATAACATCGCCTACCAGATATTGCCGCATTATGTCTTTCGCCAGGCAGCGCAATTGTTTGATATTGTCGAAAAAGCGGACGAGAATTCCCACTACCTGTTTTATCACCTAAGCTGCAAAGCACAGGAAATACCCAGCTTGCAGGAAGAAGCCACGCAATACTGCTGGCATCAGTGTGAGCTTGATGCCAGCCATACTTTGCTGGTGCTGGCTTATCCCCAGGCCACGCCGGTTGATCTGACGGGCAAGTCGCTGGAAGAAGTCAAGCAAAGCGCAGGCACCTGGGTGCTGGCGCCGCATTTCTCGGGCATCGTGCGTAACAAGTCCAGCCAGCATATCCGTTACTATGTATTGGGCCAGACCTCCATGGGTGGCGGCACGGTTTTGCGCGAGATTGATGACATGGGGACGAATGCCAATCTGGGTGCCGGGCCACAACCGACGCTGGATGCCTTCGTTGATCTCATGCAGCAGCGGCTTGGTCAGCAGGCCAGCATTCCCTGATCATTCATGATCAATACACATACCGCGCCAACACCTGCCTGAACTTCTCCAGCGCCACTTTGAGCACATCCATCTCCACCGAGCCCAGTGCCAGGCGCAAGGCATGCGGCACCTGTTCTGTGGTGGCAAAGGGTTCTGCCGTTGAGACTGCAATCTGCTCGCGTTCCAGTGCCATGGCTATCTGGTCTGCGCGCAGCTCTGCTGGCAGCGGCAGCCAGATAAAATACGATGCCGGGTGGCTGATGTAATCAAATCCAGCCAGTACTTTACCAGCCAGGGCCTGTCTGGCTTTGGCATCAGCACGCTTTTCTTTTTCAAGGCGGGCTACCGTGCCATCGCCCAGCCAGTTGTACACCAGGCTGGTCATTAAGGCAGGTGTGTTCCAGGTCGTGGCCCTTATCGCACGTTCAATCGCGGGCAGGTGTTGCGTGGGGGCGGCAACATAACCCACCCTGAGCCCGGTAGAAATATTCTTGGAAAATCCTGAGATATACACCGTCAACTCAGGTGCCATTGCCGCCAGTGGTGCAGGTGGCCTGGTCGCCAGAAATGCATAAGCAGCGTCTTCCATGATCAGCAAGCCATGTTTGCGGGCGATGCGCACCAGCTCTTGCCGCCATGCCAGGCCCATGACCAGGCCCAGGGGATTGTGCATGGTAGGCATGGTATATACCGCTCGCACCTTGCGTTGCCTGCATAGTTTTTCCAGCGCGTTCAGGTCGGGGCCATCTTTGCCCATTGCAATCGGCAGCAATTCCAGATGCTGTGCTTGTGCAATAACTTTGAAGCCGGGATAAGTCAGCGCATCCACAGCGACTACATCGCCCGGTTGCAACAAGGCCATGGCGGTTACGGCCAGCCCATGTTGCGCACCGCTGACAATGGCTATTTGCTCAGCACTGACATCAAGACCACGACTCGCAAGATGGCGGGCCATGGCGGCACGCTCATGCTGTCTGCCGCCATGCGGCTGGTAACGCAGCAGTGCATCTATATCACCTGAAGATGCCAGCTGGCGCAAGGCGGCGCGCAATAATTCTGCCTGGCCCGGCAGGGATGGATAATTAAAATTCAGGTCAGTCATCCCTGTCGCTGTCGCATGCTGGTCTATACCCATGCCGGGTGACAGCGTCGTTTCCCGCACAAAGGTACCGCGCCCGGTTTCACCACTGACCAGACCCATGGTTTCGAGCTCTGCATACACGCGGCTGGCCGTGACCAGCGCCAGGCCATGTGTTGCAGCAAGTTTGCGGTGCGCTGGCAGGCGTGTGCCTGGTGCCAGGCGGCCAGAACGTATCTCGCTGGCGAGTGTATCGACGAGTTGTTTATAGCGGCTCAGCGGCATACTAAAGCGTATCCATGACAATTATTTGATTGTATTGTTTTGCCAGCTTATTATGCCTCATCACCATTGCAAACCCAAAGAGAGATTATGCACATCGCCATCCTGACATTTGAAGGTTTTAATGAACTTGATTCCCTGATCGCCCTGGGTATTTTGAACCGCATCAAGACGCCAGGCTGGCGCGTATCCATCGCCAGTCCTGCAGCACAGGTGCGCTCCATGAATGGCGTCTTGCTGGAGTCGCAGATATCCCTGCAGGAAGCAAATGCAGCAGACGCCGTCATCATCGGCAGCGGCATACGCACGCGAGAAGTGGTGGAAGACGCCGCCCTGATGGCGCAACTGCAACTTGATCCAGCGCGGCAAATCCTGGGCGCACAATGTTCCGGCACGTTGGTGCTGGCCAAACTGGGTTTGCTGGGCAGCGTGCCAGCCTGTACTGATCTCACTACCAAACCCTGGGTGCAGGCAGCAGGTGTTGAAGTCCTGAACCAGCCCTTCTTCGCCAAAGACAATGTCGCCACAGCAGGTGGCTGCCTGGCGTCGCAATACCTGGCAGCCTGGGTCATTGCCCGCCTGGCGGGAGCAGAAGCCGCAGAAAGCGCCATCCACTATGTTGCGCCGGTCGGTGAGAAAGAAGACTATGTGGAGCGCACCATGCGCAATATCACTCCGTATTTGTGACACCGGCGATGGGTTCAGGATAAGATGCGTGTTCCCGGTTTCCACTGTTACAGTCCACTAGTATATGAACGAACACCTTGCCTATTTCAAGGAACTTGTAGAACCCCTGATCCCCGCTTCCTATGTCCTGACCTGGACTGAATATCTGGAAGGGGATTTTGGTGATTTGAAAAGACTGGAATTTTCATCTTCCTCCAAAATCGGCGCGATCGATTTCTGGTCCAAAGACTGGCTGGCGATGGATGTCGTTGATCTTGATGCAGGAAATCAGGTCTTGAATGTGCTTTATTCACCCGATCAGATGCATGAAATTCCGGCCGGCTTTGCGCGACTGCTGGAGATTTTGTCGGCGCAGTAATGCTATTTGTGCGTATCGTTCAAGGCACTGTCATCAAGCGGTGAGGCAAACAGACTCATCGTTCTGATCCTGCCGCCACATGTGGTGTAAGTTGTCTCGCCGAGTACAAACAAACCAAAAAATTTAAAAATAAGATGCCTAAATTCAATTTGCTGTCATGAAAGCTGACGTTAGATATTATGTTACGGCTATCTACATACCATGGGACTAGTTTATCAGCGCACTTGCATGCGCTAGATAACGTCATGTTTTTTTTCATCATGTAGTCATTGCATGGTGAAGCTATCTTACCAAAGAGGTCAGTCTTGATAAAGAAGTTGAAGTGTTTTCTCTTGGTTAGCGCCATGTTTTTTATGTCTTCGCATGCCAGTGCAGGCATTAGTGTAGTGGATGGTGTCATTACTGTGGAAGGAGAGATTACCGATAGGGAAAGCGAGGAATTTGTACGTTTAGGATTAGAAAAAATCCCGAGTAAAGTCATTTTCAAGAACTCTCCCGGCGGTACACTTAAAGCAGGTTTACGCATTGGGCGTTGGATGACTGGCAAAAATATCACGACGGTCGTCAATGGTTATTGTGCATCGACTTGCGCACTTGCGTTTTTGGGTGGCGATAGGCGCGAATTTTCGACTACAACACCTTATTCATTTTTGTACTTCCATCTGGGTTCTTTATCTGACCAAAAAATGGTAGATACTCTTGATGAATCCACTGCGATCATGTTCAGGTGGGTGGAGTACCGTACCAAACAACTACCCATCAATGTTTTTTTCAAGCAATCAATACTGAATTTAAAATCACCTGGTGGTGGACTGGCGTTTTTTCCAGCTTCCGATGAACAGGTATCGAAATACGGCAGTAGCACATTCATATGCAGAGGAGACGAAGCCCGTCGTCCCATAGACTGCGAAAAAAATGATGCCATCAGCGCCATGAGTCTTGGAATCATCACCCCTCAATAATATACCAATATGGCTCCAAATATACCCTTGCAAATCTATCAGGATATTCAATCGCTGATCGAAAAATCTTACAAAGGAAATCTCTTTACTATCTTGTTTGGATATTACGCCAGGGGCGAGCAACTTGACGATTCTGATGTGGGCTTGATATCTTGAAAGGGATTTTGGTGATTTGAAAAGACTGGAATTGTCATCATCCTCTAAAATCGGCACGATCGATTTCTGGTTCAAAGACTGGTTGGCAATCGACGTCGTTGATCTTGATACGGAGAATCAGGTCTTGAATGTGCTCTATTCACCTGATCAGACGCATGAAATTCCGGCAGGTTTTGCGCGGCTGCTGGAGATTTTGTCGGCGTCCTGAGGCATTGTTTGTAGGTACGATTAGCAATGCGTAATCGTACGCATAATTTTATGATGACGATTGATATTTTTATGTCTCGACGTGTCATCTAAATTGAATTGAAAGAAAATGCGATGATTAAAATGCACGAGAATGCATCTCAAAGTTTATTTGACCAGGCCAACGATGCATGGGACCGCGGAGAAAACGAAAAAGCTTTTGAATTACTAAATTTAGCGGCCAATCAGGGCGAAATTTATGCCTATAACACTATCGGCTATTTCCTGGACGAAGGTGTCGGCGTGCCTCAAAATAAGGATATGGCATTGCTCTGGTATAAAAAGGCTGCAAAAAATAAGGACATTTGCGCTTTTATGAATATCGGTGCCTGGTATCGTAATCTGGGCAATTTTAAGCGTGCTTCTTATTGGTTTTTAAAAGCTTTACATAGCGGCGACGGTGACGCTGCAATTGCTTTGGCAAAAATTTGCATCGATAGAGGAACAAAGCAAAGTAGAGCCCAAGCAGTTAAATATTTGAATATATCCCTTGTATCAGACAATGTCATATCTGATACGCATGATGAGGCACGCAGAATTTTGAAGCAAATCAATTCGTAGGTGCGAATGGCATCGCGTAATCGTACGCGCGTAGCGCAAGGAAATGACAGAAACCCAGATTACATTCTGAGTTTCTGTCCGATGACTGCCAGCAGTTATACTGAACTTACACCGCTAACATTCGCTTATTCAACTACCTGCATCCAGCGTCTTTCTTGCATGGTGCGTTCCTTGAAATACTTGCGCGGATTGCCGCACATATAGCAACTGCAGGTTGTTGGTGTATGCAAGACCATACCCAGGCGCAAGGCGCTGAGTTTTTCTTTCCAGCTATAAAAATAATACTGACGTTTCTTTTTCAGGCGCGCAGCATGATGCCTGCGCAAAGCACGAGAGAGATCTTTCATGGCAGTTCCTCATTGCCCCGGGCGGCCCGATTGCCGCCTCGTGGAGCATGAAGAACTTTTTGCTGTGCTGGTTCATGATGGACTTTCTATATTTGAAATATCTTCGTCGTGTACATTACCTGCATACGTCGCATTGGAAGGTGCCTTAAATTTATTACGCTGGCGACGACACTTGTAATTTGGGTAGGGTGCGCCATGCGCACCATTGTTGATAGTGAGCCGGTGCGCGCGGCGCACCCTACAAATCTATATACTTTCGGTGCTGTTAATACACTGCAGTCCCAGCATATCCAGATACAATGCCAATTCCTGCGGTGCTTCGTGCATGATGAGTATATAAGGATACAGCGAGGTTTCTTTTTTGTAGAGCAAAGTCGCATGTTGCCCGCTGAGGTAGCAGTGCTTCAGGCTTCTGGTCCAGGCAAGCTTGCTGCCGGTGTTGGTGATGCGCTAGTACACGACGACATCATCGCGTAATTCATATTCGGCCATGAAGGGTTTGGTTTTTTTTGCGATTCTGAGCATGCTGGAAGCCCTGCTTCTTGCCAGCCATCGCCAGTAGGGTTTAACCATATTGTCGCGTTTGGCGATGAACTTGTTCATATCCCTTGTCAGGAAAAAAGCGACTGAAAACAAGGTGAAAAAAGCGATATCCAGCTTGATACTCTGTCTGCTGATACTGTCGAGGTAAATCATGGCTACTGACAGACATAGCCCCAAAGCGACCACATATTTTAATGAGCTCTGCATGCGTAGCTGGAATTTACTGCGTCTGAAGCGCTGGCGAAATGCCGTGAGACGTTCATGCATCATTGCTGCCAATTCTGTTTCCAGGGCAGCGCAAAAATCCGCTGTTACCTGCAGTTGCAAATGCAGGCGTTGCGCGCCTTCTTTCACAGGCTCAGGTGTTTGAGGGAACTGGTCAATGCTTTCATTCATGGTTGTAGCATGCCTGGTTTTAGTCTTGTTTGGTTTGAGTCTTATTTTGCAGATGTCAGTTTATGATGGGGTTTCACCTGCGACATCACTTCAGGCAAAAGCAGACAATGCCCGTTCAAGATCAGCCAGCAAGTCATCGACATATTCCACCCCCACATGCAGGCGCAGCAGCCAGCCGGTTTTTGGGGCGCGCTGTGGCGCAACAGCAATCAGGCTGTGTACGCCACCCCAGCTATTGCCCAGCGTGAATAGCTGTAGTGCGGCGACAAACTTTTCTATCGCTGGCAGATTGTCTTGCTTCAAGCTGAAAGAGAGCAAGCCATTGCCCAGTTTGAAATCGCGTTTCCATAAATGGTGATAAGTATCACCCGGCAGTGGTGGATAATTGAGCTGGGCTATCGCTGCATGCTTCTGTAAAAATTCTGCGATGCGCAGGGCAGACGCATATTGCTTTTCTAGCCGCAAGGCCAGCGTCGGCAAGCCGCGTAGCGCCAGAAAGCATTCATCGGGGGCGACGTAATAACCGAGCAGTTCTGCCGTATCACGCAGGGCATGGTAGCTTGCTTCATCGCGTGTGCTGACTGCACCCATCAATAAATCAGAATGCCCACCCACATATTTGGTCAGCGCCTGTATGCTGAAATCGACACCGGCATCCAGCGCCCTGAAGCCCAGTGCCGTGGCCCAGGTATTGTCCATCACCACCTTGATCTGGCGCGCATGGGCAGCCGCAACGATGGTGGGTATGTCCTGCATTTCCATGCTGTTAGTGGCAGGGCTTTCTGTCCACACCAGTTTGGTATTGTCTTCAAAAAAATCAACGATGCCAGCGCCAATATCATTGGGGTAAATGCTGTGGCGCACACCCCATTTGGCAAACAGGGTTTTGGTGGTTTCCAGCGTCGGGCCATAAATGCTGTCTGGCAGCAGCATATGGTCGCCCGCACCCAGCAGCATGCTGTTAACCAGCACTGCCGCTGCCAGGCCAGTCGGCACCAGCACGGTATGGCCACCACCTTCAAGCTCAGACAATTTATTTGCCAGCGCATAGTGGGTGGGCGTGCCATTTTGCCCGTAGCTATAACCCGTATGTGCCTGCGCCTGTCGGTGCAGGAAGGAGGCAACATCCGGGAAGACGATAGTCGATGCATGGAATACGCCCTGCGACAACGACGCAAATCCATCCGGGATATCGCTGGCAGGTTTGACCAGTCTGGTACTGATGTCAGTCATGGTTATTCTCTCCAAACGCTGATCAGAATGGCAGTTGCGCAGCCGGTATCACGCTGATCTGCCCCATTTCGCTCCATACCCAGTTGTGGTGATTGCTGATGGTAGCTGCATCCAGGTGAGGGCGGTTGCGCGTGGTATGGGCATCGGCAATGACATTGGTTTTGATACCCAGCGCCGCTGCCTGCCGTATTGCACTGTCTAAACAAAACTCGCTGGCATAACCACAGACAAAAATTTCAGTTATGCCACGTTCAGCAAGCCCGGCTTCAAAGCCGGTTTGCTGAAAGGCGCTGCTGTGCTGCTTGGCGCAAACGTAGTCATCGGGCTGAGGTGCGATGGCGGCAGGGAATTGCCAGCTGTCGCTGTCTTTTTCCCACGCGGTACCCGCTTCATTATGCTGCAAATACACCACCGGTATGTTGGCCTTGCGGGCCCTTGCAATCAATTCGCTGATACGCGCCAGTACCTCGTCTGCCCTATGGGCTGGCGGGTCGATGAAAACTGCATTCTGAAAATCGATGATGAGCAGGGCAGATGGCATGGTTTACTCCAAAATTGACAAGCGGGCTTAGAAAGGGGCTTATAGATTTATGTGGGGACAGTAGTTGCTATCACTTGCAATAAATCCGGTGGCAGAGCCCAGTTTTGTTTGATGGCCTGCACTGCTGTCTGCGTATCACCAGCACGCAGCGCAGCGATGATAGTTTTATGTTCTTGTATCGATTGCGGTGCCATGCGCTGGTCACCAAAATGCGCCAGCTCTATGCGTTTAATGCGCGGACGCAGATTCGCCAGCAGCTTTTCTATCTCCGCATTCTGGCTGGCTCGCACGATGATGGCATGGAATTGCGCATCGAGTTCAGTCGCACGTTGATGCGCATGTGCCGCAATAGCCTGCGCGAGCGCCGCATTGACAGTCTCAAGTTCCTGTAAATCAGCTTCAGCCAGCCGGGGTGCTGCCAGCTCCAGCGCCGTTGCTTCGAGTGCGGCGACGACCGGGTACAGCTCGATAATTTCTTCCAGCCTTGAAGGTGCGACCTTGGTCCATTTATGAAAGCTGGTAATGACCAGACCCTCATCCTCCAGTTGCCGCAAGGCCTCACGCACAGGCGTGCGCGATACCCCAAGCTGCAAGGCCAGTTCCTGATCACGTAAGATTTCTCCAGGCGCGAGCTGCAACTCTATGATCCATTGCTTGAGGCTGCGATAGACCTCTTCACGGGCGAGGGAGCGGCTTAATGGGGCTGTGCTGGCGGGGATGGGCATGCTGGGTTGGGTGTTATTAAATGATAAGTAAAGTTATTTTTAAGCAATTTTAAGTTTGTAGTATGTAATATACTACAGAATTTTGAAGATGTCGCGTACAGAAATTTATTGTCCACCTGGAATAGCACATGCTTTAATGTTAATTATTTGTTTTAAGCAACCTTGGCAATATCGCCTTCTCTGAGTAGCTTAAGAATAAGATAGATGCAATTTCAAACGAGAATACAGAATGAGTTGGTTAAAGAAACTACTGGGTATCAAAGACGAGGTGCCAATTGCAACCAAACCTATAGCAAAGTCGCAGAGTAGTAATTTCCCACCTTATACATTTTCGCCACGTACGTCTGCTGCCCGTAAAATTGTGCTTGAGAGTGAAAAGCGTAAGTTGATTGATGTGGAAATTCCGGAAATAAGAGGTTTGTATCTCATCGTCCATCACCCAACCGGAGTTGAATACACCCATCAATGTGCTGGCACTGCGTGTTTTCATCCTTCTTTAGAAGGCTACCTTGTACCGATAGAAGCTTCATATGAAGCAGAAAATGAATTGGCCAGCTACTTCTTGCCAGCTCATAGTCGTTCGGGTCTTAGCGAGAGAGACGCGGAAGATATTGATGCCATATTTAAGCGGCATAAACTTGACTGGCTTTGCATTGCTCCTAACCGTCTAAAGGAATCGTATGAAGCCTGGATACACGTTTGTATTAAATCAGAGTATACGTGGGTACCATTTTGTGAAGGCTCAGATCCTCGGGCCGAAATGGTTTTGATTTGGCAAAACAGTGATTGATGAACTGGAATTTATATGTCAAGTGAAGAAAATTTTGATGTGGTGTTCCAGAGGGTAATTTCTCTTTGGCCTGCAAGTATTAATGTGAGTAATAAAAAATTCCATGATAATGGCGGAGTTACGATACCCGAATTGAGCAAAGTGCATGATATGGTGGAAGCTGCCATATACGCTATAGAAGACAATGAGTACTTGCTCAAAATGGATTGGGCGATTTTTACAGTGCTTCATGGTTCAGCTAAATCGCAGGATCAAATTGTTCCGGCGAATATAGACTTGGAGAAGTTGCATGAGGTATTTGATCGATATCTTGCGCCAATGGCGTGATAATTAAGTAATGACTTGCCTGCGAGGTGGTGTGCGTACGGCGCACTCTGCAAGCTTCGGCCAAGAATGATCGTGTTGCGTAAGTTGTGCGTGTGAATTCAAAAGGTCAAAGACGGCAGTGCTTAAGATAGACAAATAACCCCCGATCCCGTCATGCCGGACTTGATCCGGCATCCAGTGTCGTTTAACCCGGGCCTGAAAATTCTTGGAACATATGCAAAATCAATGTGTTGCATTTTATTCATGAGCCGGACCGCAAGTATGCGACGAAAGCCGCTTGATGCCAGATCAAGTCTGGCATGACGACTTTTAGATTGCTGTTTTGCATGAGCTGGATATTTTTTTAAGGTGTACGATAAAACCCAGCACCAAAAACCGGAACAAAACCCGGAACAAAACCCCAAAATCAAATCCACACATCCAGTTCACTGGTACGCTCACCACCCTCATCACCGGTATTGACCACGCCACGTGGTTCTATCAGCAAGAGTTTGACTTCATGTTCTGCACTGGGTTTATGTTCCATACCTTTGGGTACGACAAACATTTCACCTGCGGATATCAGTACATGGCCATCGCGAAAATCGATGCGTAACTGGCCTTCGAGGACGATGAAACTTTCATCGGTATCAGTATGGTCATGCCAGATGAAATCACCTTGCAGTCTGGCGACTTTGAATTGATAGTCATTCATCTCGGCGATGACTTTTTGTGACCACTGTTCGCTAAACAGGCTGAACTTGTTGGCAAAATTAATGCTGTGATAGGTTTTGCTGTCGCTGACTGCTACGGTATTCATGGCTGGCATCCCTGGCTTTTGTTTGAAAAGCCCCAGCATACGCAAGCTGCCACAGCAATTCTTGTACGTTTGTGCGTCAGGTTTTAAGGCCGGGATGCTTTGCCATGCATGTTCAACCAGCGCAAAGGTGTCAGGCCAAAGGCCTTGCTGAAGTGTTTGCTCATATGACTCTGGTCGCTGAACCCGGCAGCCAGTGCGGCGTTGACCAGCGTGTAACCTTGCATCAGCAGGCTTTTTACGAGGTCAAGGCGGCGCATGGTCAGGTAGCGATAGGGACTGGTGCCAAACAGCAGGCGGAAATCGCGTGACAGGCTCCAGCGGTCACGGCCGCTGTACCCGGCCAGTTCATCGAGGGTGATGTTGTCGGCCATGGCGCTGTGGATATACTCACGCGCCCGTTCAGCGGCCTGGTAATCAAAATGCAATTTACTTGTCGCTGCGCCAGCGAGTTTGTCTGAGCAGGTGTGCATGGCATGAGCCAGGTCGAACAGCGCGTCTTGTTCTTCCAGCGCATCCATGGGTTTGTCCATGGCTTGCAGCAGTGGCAGGGTGGCGGCAAACAGGCGTGGATCGGTGGAAATGCCGTTCTTGATAAATGGTAAAGCCTGGCCGCCCAGGATTTGCTGTATCAGCGCAGGCTCGACATAGATCATGCGGTAATGAAAGCCATCGCCAGTGCCTGCCTGGCCATCATGTGCCTCATCCGGATGCAGGACAATGGTGCCGCCAGGCAGGCTGTTACACTTGCTGCCACGATAGGCAAAGCTTTGCACCCCCGCCAGCGTGCTGCCTATGGCGTAGGTATCATGTTTGTGCATGGCATAGGCATTGCCTGAAAAATAAGCTTCGATACGTTCCAGCCGGGCAGACCCTGGCGCCTGGCGTATCCAGTCGGTGTTTTTCTTGCTCATGGCGGTGTGCTCGCTTCCATGAGGTATATGCTAGCACTTATGGATGGTTTTTACACAGCGTCTGGATTTTCTACCAGATATCAGATGAAGTCTGGTACGGGTTGCAAGATTTTCATTCATCCAGACACTAAAAAGCTCTTTACCTGGTTTTACCCATGGCTCCACAATCGTCATGCCGGACTCGATCCGGCATCCAGTGTCGTTTAACCCGGGCTGGAAAATCCTTGGGGTTCATGGAAAACAGTGAGCAGCTTTTCATTCATGAACAAGAGCACAAGTGTTCGACGAAAGCCGCTGGATGCCGGATCAAGTCCGGCATGACGGTTGGATGGTTTTCATCCGTAATGCGGGATGAGTTTTTTGAGATGCTGAAAAGCGAATCATCAGACTTTGATCAGACTTTGGTAGGGTGCGCCGTGCGCACCGGGGTGATGAGGCTAGTCGAAGCAATGGTGCGCACGGCGCACCCTACAGAGCATCAATCCAAATCAGGGTAATTCTTTCGGTGGTATTGCTGGCATCCCTTTTTGTGTGAGTACAAAATCACAGCGCCGCTTTTGCTCATTCTCATCCAGGCCAGACATTGCGCGTTGCACGTCTTCTTTTATATTTTTCCCCAATTTCATTTCTTTCCACTGTGCGGGGATTTCATACTCAGGCTTGGCGCTGTTGGCCCGCTCTTTAGACATTTCCATACCTTTTTCAAACTGTGAGCGCAAACCTGATGTGGCCTTGTCACCAGTTGCCTTGTCGGTAGTTCCTGCGCGCCCGACTGCAAAAGACATCATCGCGTACATGGTCTTGATATTTTTGTCCCACTCCAGTCTTTTTACTGCGAAGCGTGGGCTGTAGGCGGGATCAAGGCGGGTGCAAAAAGCCTCGATTTCATCCGCCGTTGTGTATTGAAAATTGACCAGGGCCAGCGAGACAAGCCGGCGGGTATTGCTGGCTGTATCTTGCGCGAAGCTGTTGCCTGAGACCAGCAGCAAGGCTGTGGCGATACATACGATGCTACTTTTCATTACATTTCATTTCCAAAATGGGCAGGCTGCGGTAAATTTGAATCGCATGGCAATGCTATCATTCCCACCATACAAATAACGCAGAGGCAGGCATGAAAGCATCTAATTTCTTTTGCAAGCTGGCATCTTCGACGCTGGTTGTTTGCTGTCTTGTGCAGCCTGCCAGTGCCGCACCTGCCTGGCAGCGTTTGCATCTTCCTGTGCCTGGTCAGCAGGCCGGGTATGATTTTCCGGTGTATGCCAATCATAGGCTCGATGGAAAACTGGATACGATACGTGAAGTCATCATCGTCCAGCATGGCATACAGCGTAATGGCGATGATTATTATGCGGCGGCGATGGCCTTGTTGCAGGCATCTGGCCGCTCCGGGGATGAAGTGCTGGTGATTGCGCCTAATTTTCCGGGCAAACCTGATACCGGCTTTGATGGCATGCCGGTCTGGTCTGTGCAGGGCTGGACTGGCGGTGACTCTGCCTTGCCGGGCACAGGCACGCAGGCGGGTTTGAGTTCATTGCAGGTCATCGATGATATCGCCCAACTACTGGCCGACAAGTCGCGTCTGCCTCAGCTAAAGAAAATCACTTTCGCCGGGCATTCTGGTGGCGGGCAATTGATACACCGTTATGCTGTCCTGAATCATGTGGATGAAGCCTTGCGGGCGCGGGGGCTGGATGTGCAATATGTGGTGGCGAATCCCTCATCGTATCTGTATTTCACGCCTGAGCGACCAGCATCCACTGGTTTTGCGCTTTACGATAAATCAGTGTGCCCCGCCTATGATGACTACCGCTATGGCATGCAAAACATGGTGCCCTATGCCAAGGGCATGACTGGCCTGGATTTATACAGCCGTCACCTGCAAAGACAGGTCACTTATCTGGTTGGCAGCTTGGATACTGATCCGAACCACCGCGTACTCGACAAGTCTTGCGGTGCCGAGGCAGAAGGGCCAACGCGCTATGACCGTGCCCATGCTTACTGGGCCTATGAACAATACCTGGGCAAGCAAACTCCAGTCGCCAAAGCCCTGCCAGCCAGCAACCATCATTACCTCGATGTGGACGGCGTAGGGCATGACCAAACAAGAATGTTCGGTTCGCAATGCGGGGTGAAATTGCTGTTTGGCGACAAGGCCGCAGTGGATAAACAGGCCGCGCAATGCAAACCTGTAAAACCATAAAAAAATGCCCTCAGACTACAAGGGCATTGTAAAGAGCAACTCCAGATGGGGACCTGGAGTACTACCGGGTAGGGTTCATGTGGGGCTTCTTCAAACGCACTCCATGTCTGCAGAGTAACGATGCGCGCTTGAAAAAATCCCGCATGAGTAAAAAAATCGTGAATGCTTAATTGTGTATGCTTATTTTTATGCTCAATTTTGTATAATTAATCGACCTTAGCGGTGCATGCGGTTACTCGCTTCTATCAATTCATTGTAGGCCTTGGTGACTTTTTCCTGGCTGCCTTCTACCATCCAGGCTGAACCTGGCTTGAGCATCATCTTGTCGCCTTCACTGTAGGGCACTTTGTCACGGATGCGGCGCACGCGTTCTTTGGCGGCTTTGCGATATTCTTCGCTGGCTCTCTCCAGGCTGGACCAGCCGCTGGCGGCACTTTCACTATTCTTTTTGACATAGGCTATCGCTTCGTCAGTCAGGCTTTCATACTCGGCCAGTGCCTTGGCCGCAGTGGCTGCATCGAATTTCTCTTCACCTATCAGGCGTATCAGGTGCTTGGCCTTGCTCATCAGGGCCATTTGCAGATAGGGTAACTGGCGGCCCTCGTTTTTTTCAAGTTGCTGCATTTCTGCATCGAGTACCTTGTCGTTCTCTGCTTCGATTTCATCAGAAAAGACATTGCTCTTTTCTTCAAACAGCTTCATCGCTGCTGCCAGCGGCGCATGCATTTTTTTGCCCTTGGCAAAGGCATCATCCTTGTAGTTGTCGCGGCTGTAATACTGGTCGGCATCGGCAACCAGTGTGCCCAACTCTGCCAGGCTGTTGATGTAAGCCGTAGCCGCCACATCAAGTTTGCCCGGTGCTGCCTTGCCTGCCTGGGCAAAGCTGGCCTGGCATTTGGCTATCTCATCGACATCGATTTTATACAGGCCATACACCACGTTTTCTTTTCCGCTGGGGCCAGTTTCCATGTTCTTGACCCAGCTCGCGTAACGCGCAATGCTGCGATGGGCATTTCTGTCGAGCTGGTTATAGCAGGCGATGTAATCTTGCAGTTTGTCTGAACCGCTTGCTGTGGGGGCAGAGGCCGCTGCGGGCGCAGTAACAGGAACAGGCGCAACTTGTACCTGACTGGCGGCAACCGGCTGGGTTGCTGTCGTTGCGGGCGCATTGTCGGTATTTTTGCTGCACGCGGTAGCCAGCAAGACCAGACCCAGGCCCGCCAGCGTGCGCGTTCGCATTGTCGTACATATTGTCGTACGCATGTTTGTTGAGATTGCAGATACAGCAGTGTGAGGCAAAGTCATGCTAGTCAAGTTCAGATTGGGTGGGCCATCTTAGCCGCTTGATGTTTTTAAAGTTGCAACAATTTGTATCCATTTGTGTGTTTGGTTGCACTGTATTTTGTTTCTGCATTTTTATGCACCACTGGTAGGTTTCTGGCGATGAACGGTCATGTGACTGCTGTATTTTTTGACTACTATTCAGTGGCTCAACGCGGCACTGTTGCTGTGCTCTTCTCACCCTTTCACAATCGAAAGTGAATTCACCATGTCAAAGAAAATTCCGGTTGCATGCGCAGCCGTGGGCTTGCTCGCCCTTGCGCTATCCTCTGCGTTTGCCCAGACCAGTAGCGTTACAAACACCTCACTTCCTGATGTCAGTATCAGCAGCACGGTTGATACTGTGCAGAGCAATGTTCCCGTCACTTTCGGCCAGACTTTTGCCGTCGGTGATGTGCCAGCCGGTGCCAGTCTGGCAGGTCAGCTCAGCAGCGGGGTGGGCATTTCATTGCAGGTCGATGTCAAGGCCAGGCATGCCGATGGCTCGGTGCGCCATGCCATTATCAGCACGGTCTTGCCGCAACTGAGCAAGAGTGCGCCGCAAAGCCTGCAATTGAAACTGGCTCCTCTGGCACCACCTGCAAACCAGGTTGCCAAGCCTGCCGATTTGCTCAATGCCGGTTTCAATGGTAGCGTGAATATCACGATAGCGGGCAGGTTGTATACCGCGTCAATTGACCAGGCGCTCAGGAGTGGCAAGGTGCAAGACTGGCTCAGTGGTTC
Source organism: Undibacterium sp. TC4M20W (assembly GCF_049340245.1). NCBI lineage: Bacteria > Pseudomonadati > Pseudomonadota > Betaproteobacteria > Burkholderiales > Oxalobacteraceae > Undibacterium > Undibacterium sp. TC4M20W. Next base: position 22,527 of record NZ_JBMPPI010000022.1, on the reverse strand, counting down.
ACAAACGGGTGAATGGCTGGTGTCTGCGCCGCTGTATGATTCCACTGGTTTGACCCATCCGCATCTGCATGCGCGCTTTGCAATACGCTCTTATACCGGCTATAGCAAGGCCAGGGTCGATATGACGATAGAAAATGACTGGGCCTATCAACCTGCACCGCAAAATTTTATTTATGATGCCGAGGTTGTCATCGGTGGCCAGAGCGTGTTTTCACAAGCCAATCTGACGCATTTTCATCACACCCGCTGGCGCAAGACTTTCTGGTGGGGCAATGCACCGCAAACCCATATCGCCCATAACAAGGCCTACCTCATCGCCAGCAAGGCCGTGCCCAATTATGACCAGCGCATAGCCATTTCCGAGACAGCGTTGAACAATATGAAAAACCTCATGAGCGGCGTCAAGTTCCAGCCCATGGGGCCGGGCCTGGCGGAACCTGGCATGCCCACTACTGGTGGCAGGCCGGATATTGGCCTCATGCCTGGCTGGTCTGCCGCGTACCTGCTAAGCATGGACAAGCGCGCCAAAGACGCCACACTGGCGACGGCAGACCTGGCTGGCAGCTGGTCTGCCCATTACCGCGATCAAAAGACCGACAAGCCCATCAGCCTGCATGATTATCCTTACATGACCATACTTGGTAATCCGGGTGACACCTACAACCCTGCCACCAGGCAGCGCGAGGCTTTCCCGGTCTGTGGCGGTACTTGCAGCAACCCTAATATTGCAGATGCTGCGCATACACCAGCCTTCAGCTACCTGCCTTACCTGGTCACAGGTGATTATTATCACCTTGAGGAAATGCAGTTCTGGGCCATGTGGGATGTGTTCCAGACCAACCCCGGTTATCGCGCCAATGTCCAGGGCCTGATCTTCCAGTCGAACGTGCGTGTGCAGGCCTGGGATATACGCAACCTGGCCGAGACCGCCTATATTACGCCTGACAACGATGTACTCAAGGCCGAGTTCACCAGGATATTGTCGAACAATCTGGATTACTACAACACCACCTATAGCAATAATGCGACAGCCAATATCTTTGGTGCCATCACCGGCCCGGGTGCGATTGTTTACAACAGCAATATCGGTATAGCACCGTGGATGGATGACTTCTTCACCTCGGCAGCCGGGCGTGCTGCTGAACTGGGCTTCAGCAAGGCCCAGCCACTACTGAGCTGGAAAGCCAGGTTCCCGGTGAACCGCATGCTGGCACCTGATTACTGCTGGATTTTTGGCGGCATCTACAGCCTTAACCTCAGGGCAAGCGCGACTGCACCCTTGTACACCACGTTTGGGCAGGCGTATGAGGCCAGTCGTAATCCTGTCGTGGCTGGCATGGCCTGCAATAGCCCGGAAATGGCAAAAGCGCTGGGATTGAAGGTGGGTGAGATGACAGGTTATTCAAGCATAGCTACCGGCTATCCATCGAACATGCAGCCCGCCCTGGCGTATGCAGCAGATTCTGGTTTTACTGGCGGTGCCGCAGCCTGGCAAAAATTCATGCAACGCAGTGTCTTGCCTGATTACACTGCATTGCCAGAATTTGCGATCGTGCCGCGTAGTGGACTGGCGGCGCGCTAGTATCGCTGTTATTACAGACCGAAATTAAAAGGTGGATAGCTGTCTGCTCATCCACCTTTTCCATTCCATGATTGCTCAGAGCGGACTTGGCAAAAATGGATGCGGATCAAGATCACATCTGCCCGGCTTCAATCGGGATCACCAGATTCACTTCATCAGGTAAGACCGGCAGGTAAGCGGTCATGCCAAATTCACTGCGCTTGATGGTAGCCGATGCTTCAGCACCACACCAGAATTTCTTCAGCAGCGGATGAGGGGCGCATTTGAACTGACTTACCGTCAAAGTGACAGGCCTGCTCACTCCCAATAGTGTCAACTTGCCTTCGACAGTAGTGATCGCTGTTCCAATATATTTTACGCTGCTGGATTTGAAAGTCATGCTCGGGAATTGTTCAACGTTGAAAAAGTTCTTGCCTTTCAATTCGGTATCGCGCTCCGCCCAGTTTGAGTTAAGACTGCTGGTCTCTATCGTGATGTCGACAGATCCTGTCTTCTTTTCCTGGTCTATAGTAATGTCACCTGTGACTTTATTGAAAGTACCGCGTTCTATTGAATAGCCAAGATGACCAATTTCGTAATAAGGAGATAGAATACCCGTTAACGCTGGTTGATGAAACCTTGCTCCTTGACGGCAAGCAGCTGCTATGGGTAAACGACTCGAATGCAGCCTTGCTTGCAGCCCTGACAGGCTTGGGCATATTGTCTACGTATGAATTCCTGGCACGTGAACATTTGCTGAGCGGTGCATTGGTGCCTGTCTTACCGCATTGGAGCAGTGAGGCATTGCCAGTGCATATTGCCTTTAGCTCCAATAAAAATATGGCCCGAAAGACCCGTGCTTTTGTAGATTGGACGGTAGAGATTTTTAACGATTTCCTGAAGACGTCTAAAGCGGGTTTCTTTTGACTGGCTTTACAAGATGTTTCGCTATTCCTGATCTTGGGTTATTCCAGCGCAGCAGGAAACACCGGCAGTTTGTCAAAATCTTCGATCACATGCTGTCTGATGATGCGCGCCTTGTTCTTGCTGGCCAGGGCTTCTGCATAATCCATGGATTGCAAAGTCTGTGTTTTGCTGAAGTTATAGATGGGGATCAATCTGCGTTCTTGTGATTCCTTGACGATCCACAAGTCACCCGTCAGCAGAACGGCGCCACTGGCCGCAGTTTTTATTAGCAGGATGGTATGTCCTGCCGTGTGTCCAGGTGCGTGATGTATCGTCACCGTGCCATCGCCAAATACGTCAAAGGGGCGCTGGGCAGGCATGATAATTTTCCTGGTGGATTTGAGTTTGTCATAGTGCACGCTCTCACCACGTTGTTTTGCGGTGGCGGAAAAAGCATTCTTTAATTCATTCTTGTCGACTATCCATGTGGAACCTGCAAACAAATTGCCATTGCCCGCATGGTCAAAGTGCAGATGTGAAAAGGATACGTACTTGAACCCTGCCGGGCTCAAGCCTATCAGGGCAAGTTGTTGTGACAGCGTCTGCTTTAGTGTAAAGCGAAATGCTGCTCCCGGGGCCGGTGTCTTGTCTCTGGTGCTGTCTGGCAAACCTGTGTCCCACATCAGGTCACCGCGCGGGTGCCGGATCACGAAGCAGGGGACGACTGATTTTCCGGGGACGCCCTTCAATGAACCATCGTCAGCGAGAAAGTCCATATCTGTCATTTCTACCCGGCCACAGTCCAGTGCATACAACTTGACACCGATTCCTGGGGAAGTATCAATTGCAGTCGTCGTTGCCAAAGCAGGCGATGCGTTGGCAAATACCATGCCACAAATAATGACCAGACTGGCTGCAAGCTTGTGCAGTTGATGAGGTAGTGATATCTGTAATTTACCTGCCATGTGATTCTTCATTGTTGACCTTGTGAAAGTGCCTAATTTTTTAAAATTTGAAGAGCCATGGACTTCTCAAAAATTATGCTTGGTTTAACAGCGACGCATCGGCTTCAGACCAACTACGACTCAGATCCAGTTTCAATTTCTTGACTTCAGCCTCACGGCCTTGCGCAGTCGCGACGTGGATCAGTCCTTGCAGTGCCCAGCCGCATGCAGGATGTTGAGTGAGATATTTGTGGTAAGTCTGTTCAGCATCCGGCCATAGTTGTACCCGCATCTGCATGTTGGCGAGTGCCAGCATGCTGTTATCTGCCAAGATTGGTGGCTGGGCGTGCTCCAGATATTCAGCAAATATGCTTGCTGACTTTTGGTGCCGCAGTGCTGCCTCCGTCTTGCCCTCTGCCAGCGCCACTTCTGCACGCAATTGCTCACGCGTGACCAATGCCAGGTTGCACATGGTCTTGTCCAGTGGTTCATCTTTTGCGTGCGAGCCAGCGATGGTGCTGGCAATGGGCTCCAGCCTTTTCATCGCATCTGTTGCACAGGCCAGATTACCCATGCGTGCAAAAGCTACACCTCTGGCAAAAAAATACAAGATAGCGGCGATTCCTCTTCTGCCTTGGGCAACAGGTTCTTGAAAAAGTTCATCCCAGCGTTGCAGCCGCAATAACATCAGCAAGGGACGACTGCGTACCAGCTCAGCAAATTCTCCATTTGCATGCATTTCTTCCATGGCAGAGATACGCGTGACATCCAGTGCAGCCTGGCCACGACCTTGCTTTAACAATACATGCCATGCTAGAACTTCGTCACTGGTGGACGAGTGCTTATTTTTTGGATTTCCTCGTTTGGATACATTTATATCGGTCGTTGATATCTGGGTAGTGACCGGTATCTTGAGATTGATCTGACTACCATCTTCTTTGCTGCCGGGGTGAATATCTATATTTACAAGCATGTGGTAAAAAATCCGAAGGAGTTTTTTTGCTTTAGTGTCTACTGCTACATCCAGTGCAAGGGATGCGATAGTCTATAAAGACAGATGCATCCTGCGTAATAAAGAAATGCCGGGTGCATCCGCGAGGTACTGTATACACAGTTTTTATGAAGTCAGCGCTTCGTTCATTTACCTGAAACGCTGCAATTACTGCCAGAACTGCAATTGACCGTTGTGGTATTGCCATTGCTGGTCGTCGTCACTGGAGTTCCTGCAACAACGTTATTATTGGTGCTTGACGTACCATTGGCATTGCCTGGTGTTGGCAATGCCGGGCGTACAGGTGGCGGTGGTGGCGTTGCTGTCACCGGACGTGTTGGTGGTGCTGGCGGAACCGGGCCAGCATTCGCCGGTGACAACAAAATTCCATGGGCGAGCGCGATGACAACGGCGCAATTAATAATGACTTTCATAGGTACTCCTGATAAATTTTTAAATGCCAATGACGGATCAGCCGCTTGCTAAGAGCATCAACTGCCGTCATTATGTTTACCGCTGATTGCTTGCTCGCTCCTTTCCTCCGTTTGACGATCATTGAATGTGCAAGACATCTGCAACGTATCTGCAGCTCATCTGCAGCTTAGGCCCCCGGTTTCATGAAGCCCAGATTTTTTACCGTAAAATTGGCAAGGTCAGGCAGCGTGCTACCCAACTGGCTGTTGGGCAAAAACCAGTCCAGTACCGTGGCCGCATATTGGTTGACCGATGTTGTAGGGATGAACTGGCCTTTTGCATTTGGCCCACTGCCTTTGTCGTCAGCGCCACCGAGTGCATAGTCGGGCCAGGTGCCGTAGGATTTTTGTCCACGCACGGCACCTCCCAGCACAAGCTGGCAATTACCCCACGCATGGTCAGTACCATTGCTACTGTTTGGTTTTAACGAACGCCCAAAGTCAGACGCCGTCATGACAGTGACCTTGTCGGACAAGCCCATCAGCCGCATGGTGCTGGTAAAACCCGCCAGGGCTTCTGACATATCGCGCAATAAAATGGGATGTCTTTGCAACTGGTTGGAATGGGTATCAAAATCCCCTGTTCCCACACAGATAATGTCGCGTACACCGCCCAGTTTTGAACGGGCACTGATTATGGTGGCAGCACGTCGCAGATGCCTTACAAAGCCTACGTCCCTGGCTGATGCAAACCCTGCCGCAATTTCAGCTGCAGGCGTACCTGAAAATAATGGGCTGATGGTTTCATTGACATCGATGGTAGATTTTTCCTGGTCACCCCAGGCCTTGACGAACTCTGAAGTGCTAGCTGTGGCTGAACCAACCAGCATCTTGATGAGGTCCAGCCGCGATGTCGTCGTTACACCAGATTGTTTGATGGCATTGTCGTCATAACTGAGCGCAGTACCAGACAAACGCAATTGCGCAACCCTTGGTGCCTGGCCCCAGCGTTTGTCACCTGCAAATGAGTATGATTTGCCTATGCCCGCATTTTGCAAGGCACGGCCACCCCAGCCACTTTGTACCTTGGGGTCACCCATGGCATTGTGCCAGCAGTTCTGTTGTCCGCCATGGTCAAACAGTTGATTCGGGATCTGGCTGCTGTCACCATCCCTGACCAGACCGGCATATTCAGCCTTGGTAACAGGCCTGACCAAAGGGCCCACATTCGTGATGATGGCCATGCTCTTGTCATTCCAGAAGGATTGCAATGGTTTCATGGATGGATGCATGCCCAGATGTTCTGGCCCATCCAGTGGAATCAGCAACCCATTATCGCCACCAATACCTGCATCGCCAGCATTGCGGCGCAACGCCACGCCGTCGGCACCTCCTCTGGACTGGTTGTATATTTTATAAATTGCCTCATCCATGGGCACAAAGCAATTGAAACCATCATTGCCTCCCACCATATAGACATAAATAAGCGCCTTGTAGTCATTACTCTGTGCATTTGCATCGGTATATGAAAATACTGAAACGCCGGTAGCCATGCTGCCTATCGTCGAAGCAACGCCAGTCTTTAAAAAATTTCTACGATTCATAGGGATGCTCCTTAGCGTTGAATTTGATAGTACCCAGACTTGCGGATCAGATACAGAGCCAGCTTCACACGCTCGGTTAAATAATCGCTCTTATAGGTCTTCACGAGTTTGCCGTTATTGGCCGTATCGCTGGCTGGCGTCCATTTGCTGATGGCATCAACGATGGTTTTGATATCCGCCTCAGGCAAGCCACCTGCAGCAAAGGCGGCGTTCATCCAGCGTACCAGGCTGTTTGCGTCTGCTGCCTGCGCGACCAGGCTTTTGTATTCCAGCCTGGTGCCCAAATCCCATGGAGAGTTGTAGCGCTGCTGGCCATCTGCAGCGAGAGGACATTTGCCATTTGAGCGCTTAAGGCCGGTATCGCAATCAGGCAAGATGCCTGTACCTTCGTTGTACTGGTCAAAGACCAGATAATTATCAAAATTGGCGCGTGCAAAAAGCTCGTTGGCACCGTTGATTTCAAACTCTGGTCCGACCAGCTTGTTTAGGTTGGCGCCTGGCAATGACGCATCTGGTTTAAAGAAATTGAATACGGTTGGCGAATCAAAAACCAGTTGCCCCAGATCTTCACCTGCACTATGTCGCCCCATCTGGCGACCATCAGTGACAGAGCCTTCCAGAGCACGGAATAAGGAGCTCATGTAGACGATAGGTTCCTTGAGCTTGCCAAAGGCAGGGTCAGCGGCGCTGGCGCTGTCGCGTGCTTCCGGGTCAAGCAAGATGGCGGCGATAACAGCCTTCATATCACCTCGCTTACCTGCTCCTATATCTCCAAATTTGCCGCTATCAAATGCATCTGCCACACGGCTTACATAGGCTGGCTTGGGGTTGCTGGTCACCAGGCGCTGTATCAGGAGCTTGCTGATGAAGGGGCTGACGTTAGGGTGCGCCTGCACTGCCTGCAGGGCCGCATCAAAGGCCTGTTTCGCGTTGCGCGACGCGGGTATCGTTACATCAGATAACAGCAGACGCTTGTCACCCCTGGAGATGGCCGCGGGATCATCGTGCTTGGCATCGATGAGCACCATAGGCCCTGCATAGTAAGAATTGTTCCAGGAATTGGGGTTGCGGGTGGTGTAGCGCGAGTAACCGCCCGCAGGGTAGGTCAGGCCAGAAAACGCATAGGCGTAGTTCAATGCGATTTCTTCTGTATAGGTAGGCTTGCACTTGTTTTGCTGCAAGCTGCCATCATGATTCAGCAGGCAGGGGCCGACGGAGAACAATTGTAAAAATTCACGGCCATAATTCTGATTTGGGTCCACGCCATCATTATTGACAGAGTTGATGAAGTCGCCAGTGACCGGGCTGAGCGAAAATGATCGCAAGATATCAAAGTAATTGCCAAAAGCCTGGTCGCGGAAAATCTGCTGATGAATGCGCATGCCATAGGTGTGATCAGAGTCTTCACCCATGCCAACGAGAATTTCGGACAGTGCTAACGCGACCCGGCCACGCAATTGATCATCTGCATTGATGGCCTGACGATAGAATTCCCACACCAGCGGGTCGCTGGTCATATTGTCGCGTCCGCAGTGATCTGCCGTGAAGTGTTCATCGAAGTTGCTACCGCCTGCACAACCGCCGGATACTTTATCGATGAATTCATTGCCGACCGTGTATTGCGTGGGGGTCTTTCCAAACTGATTGATAATCCATTGCCTTGCACCTGATTGCTGGATTTCTGCCAGACCTTTCAGCGTGGGGCCGAACGTCGCCTGGTGCATCAGGCGCGATGCATCTGCCAGAGATTGCAGATCGGCCCCACCTAATGAGCTTGCCACTCCCGCTGCGATGGGGGGAGGTGCTGCTTTTCCCCCTTTGTCTCCCTGGTTTGAACTGCTGCTGGAGCCACAGCCAGCCAGATAGAACGCCAGCAGCGGCGAAGTCAGAAAGATAATCGTCATTCGACTTGATAATATTTTTTTCACTTATGAACTCCTCGTTTTAAAGCCATTGAGACGGATGAGGTAAAACTTCAGCAGATAATTTCTTGTTCTACGCACCTATGAAGAACAAGCCAATAAAAACGCATTACGATCTTTGCATTCCTTAATGTTTTAATGTCTAAGCATATCAATCAGAAAATCAGATAAATGATTTCACCTATTTCTTGAATTCAGAAAGTAAGTGGACCAATAGATCAAAAGCAGATTTGCGAACATATAAAAAAGAGCGTAAAAAACTGCGGAACTGAAATTGACCGGTTCACTCTAAGTAGGGCAATTTTTCAAACGGCATCACTGTTCTTTAATGAGCGCAGACAGCAAATGAAGCTTGATGCAAGCAATGCGTCTTTCAGCTATTTACTTGCTGAGGCGCAACGGTACATAATTGCCAACCTTGTTTCAAGGAGCCACCAAGTTGTAATCAAGTCACCAAGAGGTAACCATGCGGCAACAAATATTGAGCGACGCCTTCCTGGCCGATTGCCCCATCATCGAAGTTCTGGACCAGTTGTCTGACAAGTGGTCAGTGCTCGTCATGGCACGTGTAGTCAAATCACCCATACGATTTAATGAGCTGAAAAGAGACATGCGAGGCATCAGCCAAAAAGTATTGGCACAAACTTTAAAGAAGCTCGTGCGCTTCGGTTTGATAGAGAGAACCGCATATGCCACTGTGCCAGTGACGGTGGAATATGAGATTACCCCGCTAGGCATATCGCTTGCTGCCATCATCAATGAACTGCGCATCTGGTCTGTGAAGCATTGCGTGCAGATACGTGCAGCACAAAAAAAATTTGACGCAGAGCACAAGCAACTGGAAGATTGAAGTGCCGTCCAACGGCTTGTGCTCGCATACAAAAAATGGATCGTCCAGCAAATGACGGGTCTTAATCGGGATATTTGGAAACAAATTGGTTTTGTTGTTACACAATACTTACAAATCCCCCATCTTGCCTAGGTACCCAATCAAGGTTCTTGTGATGAGTGAGTGGCTCAGCCTGTGTGATTTCGATGCATATCTCGGAAATTGGGCACATGGTGAGTACTAAGGAACTATTCATTCAGACGGCAATGCCCGCACGGTATAAAACTCGCTGGCGATTTTCCAGTGGCCATTGATCTTCAGCAGGTGCAGCAGCTTCCAGCCAAAGCCACCTTTTTGGGTGCCTGCTTCCTTGGTCACAAAATCCAGCGACACTTGCGCCAGTGCGCCATCCTGTTTGATATCGACATTGTAAAAAGCCTGCTCCAGCTTGCGCCCGCTGGAAAATACACTCTGGCGAAAATCCGCATAACGGCGGGTATCGATGCTAGCGCCAGTATTGGCGATATCTGCGACGCCACGCACCGCCATGAAAGGCACTTGCTCATCCAGTAGCAGCGTGGCAAAGGTCTTGCCATCACCCGTGCTGACAGACGTCGTATAGCTGTTCAGCAAACGCGCTATGGCCTGTTTGTCTTCAGCGCTGTTGAGGTAATGGGATTGAAAATCGACAGGGGAGGGGACAGCGGCGGTAGCAGGATTGGTCATGGTCATAGTGCTTGCTATAGTGATGGTCAGGATGAAAGTGAGGGCAGTGCGGGGTAACAATTTCATGGTGGGTTTCCTTCAAAAGACTGCATTCGGCTACTATAGTGAGCTGAGACCCATTAATAAATCGAATATTCATAATGCAAGGTATTACAAAGCCTAATGATTGATCGCCGCCCATGAAAAACCTCGACATAGGCTTGCTCAGGACCTTTTTGCACGTCGCAGAGACGCGCAGCATGAGCTTTGCCGCGCAAAGGTTGCACATGACGCAGGGCGCTGTCAGCCAGCAAATCAAGCGGCTGGAAGACATGATCGGCAAGCGCGTGCTGGACAGGGCCAGGTCTGGTGTCAGCCTGACAGCGGAAGGACAGGTCTTGCTGCAAAAGGCGCGCAGCCTGGTAGAAATGAATGACGCCATCCTCGCATCAATGATGCTGGCCGAAGTAGCAGGCACAGTGCGCCTCGGTGTGCCGCATGACCTGATGGTCATGCACCTGCCGAATATCCTGCCTGCCTTTGTCAAAGCCTATCCGCAGGTAGAGATATCCCTGCTCGCAGGTTCATCCACTGAGTTGATGAAAAACTTTGACAGCGGCCTGCTGGATCTGGCCATCATTGAAGCACCTGCTGGCTCTGCTCAAGGAGAGCTGCTGGCACTGGAAAGACCAGTCTGGGCAGGCAAGCGCGATGGCAGTGCCTGGCAAAAACGGCCATTGCCGATTTGCCTGGTGTCAGAAACCTGCGTCTTCAAACCCACGGTAGTGCGCGAACTCGCCAGGGCCAGCATAGACTGGCGCAATGTCGTCGATTACCCCAGCATGGAAGCCATCAGCGCTACCGTGCAGGCAGACCTGGCCGTGACAGCCTTGCTGCCATCAACGGTGCCGCCGGGGCTGGATATATTCGGCGAAGAGGCTGGCTTGCCATTGCTCGATGAGTTTGCCATCAGCCTGCGCATGCCCGCGCATGGGGCCAGTGCAGCGAGCATGGCGCTGGCGGAAGCGATACGCACCGCCTACGCATTTACCCAATACGATAGCTGAGTTTTTCAATGCGCCAGCAATGCTTGCGTATGAAATTAATGTGTCATACCACCCCAAGTGCAATCGCGCATTGGGCAGAATCGACGATAGTCGTAGCCGCAGGGCGCGGATTCCAGTCCAGCATGCGCTTTGCCTTGTCGGACGTAAAAACATGTTTGCGACCCAGCAATGGCGTGACAAATTGCATGGGGCGATTAAATAGCGCGACAGTGCGAAACAAAAAATCTGCCATTGCCTTTGTTGGTACTTTCTGTGCGCTGTTCCCGAGGTTTGACCGCAAGACCCCGGCAATCTCGGCCAGCCACATCCATTCGCTGGCGGCGATATAGCGCTCACCTGCGGCCTCGGGGGCAAGCATGGCGCTGATGTGCAGATCAACTACGTCACGGACATCAACGACACAGAAACCCAGCTGCGGCAATCTGGGCAGGCTGCCGCTCAGCATGCGTTGCATCAGATTCAGTGAGTGTGAGTAATGCGCACTGAAAACCGGTCCAAGCACGGCAGCCGGAAGTATGGTCGTTAGCGTTGTTGGCCCGGATTGGCCAGACATGAAATCCCATGCTGCGCGCTCTGCGAGGGTTTTGGCGAGACGGTAAGGTCCGAGCATGGCATCACTTGTATCAGTCCACAGGCTTTCATCGAAAATGCCATCAGCACTGTTCATCGCTGGCCTGCAAGCTTCAATGGCAGAGGTCATCACTACGCGCCGAACCTTTGCCTGGCAGGCGGCACGGAGCACGCGCAAAGCGCCATTACGGGTTGGCGCGATCAGCACTTCTGGATCACGTGGTGCATCAACACCCACCGGCGCGGCAACATGGATTACATAGTCGCAGCCAGCAACGGCATCATCCCATCCGGCGTCGTTGTTAAGATCCGCAACGAAAAATGTCAGCCTTGTATCGCCATCAGGCTGTGCCCGTAGCTGATCTGATATTTGCGTACGTAAAAGCGCTACTTTGGCGGCGCTACGTACAGTTGTGCGCACAAGGTAGCCGCGCTTCAATAATTCAACAACGGTCCAGCCCGCAATAAAACCGCTGCCACCAGTCACTAAAACAGTTTTCATTATCGTTCCTTTATTTAAATGTTTGACTAGTCAGTCATTAAAAATTCAAAAAAAATCAGCTGATCACGCGCCACAATGCTTCAAACCCGGTCTGGCTATGCGTCGCTGCGTTGGCAGGATCCTGGATCATGAAATCCATCGTGGCATCTGCCAATGAGTTCATGATTCCAACAAAAAAGCCCATGGGCGCATAGCGTAAAGAACCTCTGCTACGGCATTGCTCCATCAAGCCAGCGATACCTGCCATGGCCTGATGCCCTGCGATGCGATTGGCAGGCGTGATTTCTTCCGAAACGCTCAGTTGCGCCAGCGCCCGTCGCTTTTCAGGGTTGACACTTGCCCATTCCATCCAGTTTGTCCATAAATGAAATACCTGATCGCGCAGCCCGGTTGCAGGCAGCCCATTCATTGCAGCAGTGGCCATCTCGTTCTTCAATTCGAGATAGAGTGCATTAAATAAATCTGCTTTGGTCTCGAAATAAGTGAACAAGGAACCATTGGATACACCAGCGGTTTTGGCGATGATGGATGTTGGTGCACTCAGTCCCTGGCTGACAATCAAACCAGTTGCTGCCACCATGATGGCATTACGCTTGTCCTCACTTCTTGGTCTGGCCATTCCTGTTTTCCTGAGATTTTTTTGTATAATATAGAAGAGTGCTTAGTCAGTCAATAATATGTTTTTCCATTTTCGAACATGCAATTTCAAAACTAAAGCGGTATGCGCGCTGATCACACACCAACATACACAGGCAAACTCAACAAACCTTCGAGCTTGTCCACCGTACCAGGAATACGCTCCAGACGCGGGTAGCGCAGTGAGCCGGTATAGTTGATCGCAACGGTACGCGTTTTCCCATCCGCCATAAAAGTCAGCTCTATCCGCCTCCTTTGATACGGCAGCAGCCTTGGTCGCCTGTTTCAATACAATATCCGAAAACGCTTCCTTAACCACGTTCAGTTTCGTAGGTTGGGCTACGTCTCATCAGCCCAACACTCGGCTTATAAATTACGTATTCGTTTATCAAAGGCCCAGTGTTGGGCTGGTAAACCGTAGCCCAACCTACGTGTTTGATGAGGCCCGGCCCACCCGCAATCACCCACCCACATAAACAGGCAAACTCAACAAGCCTTCGAGCTTGTCTACCGTACCAGGAATACGCTCCAGACGCGGGTAGCGCAGCGAGCCGGTATAGTTGATCGCAACAGTACGCGTTTTACCATCCGCCATGAAAGTCAGCGCTATCGCCTCCTTCGATACCGCTGCCGCCTTGATGGCCTGCTTCAATACCGTATCCGAATACGCTTCCTTGCCCACGTTCAGCAAGCGCGCACCCAGGCTGATGCCAGCGCGAAAGGCCGGGCCTTCCCATGTCACGCTGTTGACCACGCCCTTGCTATTGACGGTCAGGCCCAGCGAATGAGAAAAATCCGTCGCGCCTGCATCCACTTCCATCTTCGTGAAATAGTCTGTGGGTTCATCGGTGTAAATCAGGCGATAGCCGCTGCGTGTCAGGCCATCCAGTGCATGGCTGGTATCATGGGCTTGCAGACGGGTGGTGAAATAGGTGGCCCAGTCATAAGGCACGAGTTGGTTCAGGCCCTTGCAGATATCCGCAAAGGTATAGGTGCTGATGGCACTGTTCGCCTTGCCGCCACCAAAGAACTTGCCAGCAAAATCAGCCAGGCCAAATTTGCCGGATGAACGTTCGCGCATCAGCATCTCTACATCCAGCCACAGCATCACACCTTCGACGTAATAATCTTCCCGGCGCTGCCAGTCGCGCCAGCGCACTGCGGCCTTGCCGCCTGCCATATAGATGGGGTCTATCGTGCTGTCTTGCAGTGACTTCCATTGCCTGCCCACGCGGGCGCTGACAAAGGCGGCATCCATCGCCAGTGCATCCAGACTTTGCTGGCGCGTCATGAAACCCAGGTGCGAAGTCAGTATGCGGCCCCAGAATTCTGTCTGCCCCTCATACATCCACAGCAGGCTGCCGCGCATGGGCAGGTTGAGGTTGGGCGTCCATAAATCGGCAGGCTGGCGGTAGCGGCCATTCCAGGCATGGGCATATTCATGCGGATGCAGGCTGGCAATGCGTAATTGTGCATCGGCATTCGCGAAAAAATCAGCGGGCAGATTAATCTCTGTCGATTCTGAATGCTCGGCACCACCGCCAGAAAATATCGTATCCGACAACGTCACCAGAAAATCAAAATGCGGATAAGGCTGACCCTTAAACAGTTTAGGAACAACCGCCACCATGGCCTGATACCTGGCCAAAAATTCTGGCGTGATGGCAATCGCAGCCTCAGAGTCGCCCAACATATTCAAACGTACCGGCACAGCCGCACCCGCAGGCGTGAGTTCTACCCGTTTGAAATACCGCCCTGCATAGACAGGCGCATCCATGAGTTTGTCAACACTGCTTTGTTTGAAGCTGATCTGCTTGCCCTTGACTGCATCGCTATCCAGCGAAGTGGCGAATTGAAAATTCTCAGGCAGGGTGAGGGAGGCGGTGCTGGCAATATTGCGCAGATACCAGCCCGCCGGATACAGCGCCAGCTTTGACCATTGCAATTTCAATATGTCTGGCGACAAACCACGGCTGGCTGGCAGTATCTGGAAATCCAGCTTCAGTTCACGCGCAGTTTTTGGCACGGTGATATGAAAAGCATACGGGTTCACCGCATCACGTTGCCATTCCAGCTTTGTATCACCTGCCATGATGCTCAAACCTGCCAGGTCTGCGACCGTTTGCGTAGCTGCATGGCTGGTGGTCTCCCATTCAGGATACAGCAAGACCATGTGGCCACTTTTTTGCACGGGTATGCTTTGCCGCACACGGATGATCTTGTGCACCGTATCCGAGGCATCCACATCCAGTTTCATGACACCATGAAATATCCGGTCACGCGGCGCTTCTATCTGTGGCGCAGGCATTGCTGCTTTAGGGCCTGTGTCAGCATGCACCAGTTCTGTAACAGCGATCTGCGAAAAAGTCAGGATGAGGGCGGGCAGTATTTTAGTCATGGGCAATCTGTTAACAAAAATTCTCGATAAGTTTGCACCTAATGTTGTGCACTTAAGTCTTCAGAGTGTCAGGCCATTTTTAAGGCATAAAGTTCCATCACAAACACGCTTGCTAACATGCTTAACTCAAGGCACGGCTGAATTGCCGCAAGTCTTCAGCATAAGCCTGCGTTTGCTCCCATGCCGGGAAATGCCCTCCTCGAGCTGGGCTGGTGTATTGGACAAGATTATAAAAACGCGCTGCCCATTCTCTGGGGGCGACTACTAGCTCCTTCGGCCACATGCATACCGCCGTCGGCACGCTGACCCTGTCGCTCAACTGCAAGGCCGGACGAAAGTGACGCGCCTCATAGTAATACCGCATGGACGAGCCTATGGTTTGCGTAGCCCAGTACAGCAGCAGGTTATCCAGCAGCATCTGCTCAGGGAAAACTTCAAACAGATTGTCACCGGCATCGCTCCAGTTCCTGAATTTTTCCAGTATCCAGCTCGTCAGGCCCAGCGGTGAGTCATTCAGCGCATAGGCCAGGGTTTGCGGTCTGGTTGCCTGCAAATGCAGGTAGGCACCTTCCTTGTCGCTCCATTGTTTTACTCTGTCCATATAAGCCAGCTCTGCCTTGCTAAGGTCAGTGGCACTGGCTATGCCCGGTGGCTCTACCACTGCCGACAGATGTATGCCCTTGATGGCCTGCGGATATTTCAGTGCCATGCGGGTTGCCACACCTGCACCAACGTCTGTACCGGATACCATATAGGTGCTGTAACCCAGCCCCTCATGCATGAGGCGGTGAAACAGGTCTATGGTCTGCACCTGCTTGGGTATGGACGGGCGCTCAGACAAACCAAAGCCGGGATGGGCAGGGAGGATCACATCAAAGGCATCTTCATCATTACCTCCATAGCTGCCAGGATCAGCCAGCATGGGCGCGAGCCGGGTGTATTCGACAAAGCTAGAAGGCCAGCCATTGCTCAGCAGCAGCGGTTGCGGCTTTTTAGTTTTACTCCTGCCCTTGAAATATAAAAAATGAATATGAAAACCATCTATCTCAGCCTGGTAGTGTGGCAGCGCATTGAGCCTGCTTATCGCCTCATTGATGTCATACCGCGTTTGCCAAAAATCGATCAGATGGCGTAGCGGCTGCGTGGACGTGCCATATGACCAGTCATCGACAATGGCATCTGCCCAGCGTGCATTGCTTAATCTTTGCATGAGGTCATTTGCTTGCGAGGCGTCTAATGGTGCATGCCATGGTGTGATTTTCATTTTGGGTCCTTGCTGTTTATATTCAGACTGAGGTGCTGGCTGGCCTGTGGATTGTTCAGCACTTATCCCCAGCGCAGTGGCGAGCAAAAACTGGCGGCGATGCATACTGTTTTCTGTAAAGTCCTCTGGTCTGGTAAGATTAATTTAATTAAGTGCATCTCAAAAGCAATCATTTTTAATGAATTGGTAAGCATAGCTAATCAATAATGCGTATTCCTTTGCAATTCCTCCCTGCTTTTCGTGCCGCTGCCCAGTTGCAGAGTTTGCGTGCTGCTGCTTCACTGTTGAACCTGACACCCAGCGCCATCAGCCAGCAGATCAGCGCGCTGGAGCAGCAGCTAGGGTTTGCCTTGTTTGAAAGACAGGGCAGGCGGGTTTTGTTGAATGCGGCTGGCAAGATTTTCCTGCAAAGCGTAGATGCAGCACTGGATGGGCTGGAAGCCGGTGCCAGGGCCGCCAGGGCTGGAGAAAGCGCCGGTGCCGACACCGTGCTGCGCCTCACTGTTGTGCCCTCGTTTGCCCAGCGCTGGTTGTTGCCACGCATAGGCCACTGGCGCGAACGTCACCCGAATATCCGCCTGAGTATTGAAGCTACCCAGCAAAGCCGTGACTTGCAGTCGCAAGACCTGCATGCCGGCATACGCTTTGGTAACGGCCATTGGCAGGGGCTGGAGGCTGAGATGTTGTCAGACCTGGACTTGCCCCTGCTGGTGGTCGGCTCACCTCATGCAGCGCACAGGCTCAAGGATTACACAGCAGAACAAATCGCCCGCGAACCCCTGCTGGGCGACCCGCTGGTATGGCAGCGCTGGCTGGATGCAGCAGGCATCAAGGGCAAGGTCGTGCCGGTTGCCAGCTTTGCCGAGACTGGCCTCATGTTGCAGGCCGCAGAGCATGACCTGGGGCTGGCGCTGGCCCGTGGCGTATATACGGTGGATGCGCTGGTAAATGGCAATCTGGTGCAAGTCTCGCAAGTGATCGCCCGGCACGATGTGCGGCAACGCTATTATCTCGTCTATCCACCCGCACTGCGCAACTGGGCACCCTTGCTGCATTTGCGTGCATGGCTCTTTGAAGAATTGCAGGAGTCACGCAAGCAAATGGTCGCCATGGGCATCATGCCTGAGTCTTTATCTTAACCATGCCGGCACAGGCCCTGCATCGTTGGCATACATATCCCACACACTGTTTTCTGGTGCTGAGCTTGCGGCGGCGACCATGGCTGCGGCCAGATCAGGCCTTGCTATTGTGCGCTTCATGTCTATGCGGTGTTTAGCCTGGGATGACAGCATGGCTGCTGTTGCTGGCCTGATTGCAGCTTTTGCCGCTTCTGCATTTGTTGCAAGATCAGTTTTTACATCAACGAGCCGAGGTGCACGCACGATCACATACGGCAAGCTACTCTCCTTCAATGCCTGTTCCCTGTCTTGCACATTTTTTTGCATGCCGGGTTTAACCAGGTTCAACATATGCCACACCATGGATGACTGATCTGGCCCCATAACCGAGAGCAAGACAATGCGTGGTGGTTTTGCATGACGCTGTACACCATTCAGCACATTCACGAAGCCATCAAACATCACCGAGCGTATCAGCTGTTTTGACGCAAATGCTTTGTGGATATCTACCGTAAAAAATACTGCTTCCAGCTCACCCGCGAGTGCTGCGGCAATGGCTTCCGGCTTGCCCACATCGGCAACGACAGGCTTGATAAATTCTGTTGCTGCGGGCGGCTTGCGTGCAATGGCACGCACAGTGTGACCCTGACTGGCCAGCAAACGGGTGATGGCCAAACCTGTGCCGCTGCTGGCACCGACTACTGCGTATTCTTTCATCATATTATTCTCTTTTCTTTTATTGATTTATTTTGTTTATATGTTTTTCAAGATATCTACCAACTGGCCATTCATGACAGGCGCGCTGGCAATAAAATTCGGGCTGGATAAAGTCCAGGGCTGGCCTGTCCAGTCTGTTACCTGACCACCGGCTTCTGTCACCAGCAAGGCACCGCTGACGAGGCCGGACAAGACATTGCCGTGCTGCCAGAATGCATCGAGTTGTCCGCTGGCGACCTGTACCAGTTGCATGGTGGCAGGCACAGCCATGCGCACCAGCAGCGCATGTTCCAGCATGGCCGTAACAGACTGGCCTATCTTGCTGTAAGCCAGCTTGCCTTCACCCGGTGTTGCCTGGCCAGTGCTGACCAGGGCCGCTGCCAGGGTGGGTTTTTGTGATACATGCAGAGGCTGGCCGTTCAGATAAGCACCGCCACCGCGCACTGCCGTATACAGCTTTGCTGCCAGCGGCTCAGCGACTACTGTCAGCACAGGTACATTGTCACGTACCAGTGTTGCCGTCACTGCCCATTCAGTCGTACCGTGGATATGGTTGACATTGCCTTCTGCCGGGTCAGCCACCCACCATTCACCCTCAGGCAGGGGGCCGCTGGATTTTTCATCATCCAGCCATTGCGCACCTGGGCGCACAGCCAGTAAAGACTCACGCAATTGCGCCGTCACGGCAGTGTCATTGTCTTCTATCATCGTCAGCAGTTGCGGCAAGTCAGCGGGACGTGCATCTGGCTTGAAACGCTGGAGCAACAAGTCAGCCGCATGGCGCACGGCGATGACGGTAGCGTTTAATAACTGTTGATCGTTTTCATATTGTGTTTGCATGATTATTTGCCTTCCTTGAGTTCATTGTGTTCGTTGTGTTCAACAAAGTAGAGATATAATATGAGTTATCGCTCATATTGGAAACTCGCATTCATGACCAAGCCCATCAAGAAGGCCGCCACCCCGCTGGCCCCTCGTAAAAGCCCCACACAAGCCCGCTCTGTCGCTACCGTAGAAGCCATATTGCAAGCTGCTGCTCACATTCTCGAAACTGAAGGCCTCAGTGCCTGTTCCACCAATGCCGTGGCAAGAAAGGCTGGCGTCAGCATAGGTTCGCTGTATCAGTACTTCCCTTCAAAAGACGCAATCAGCAGGGCGCTGATACTGGAACAAACCACCGCACTGGTTGAAGATGCCGAGAAAATAGATCTGCAGCAGGGTGGCCGCAAGGCACTGGAAGACTTGATCGATGTCGCCATCATCCATCAGCTAAAAAGACCGGCGCTGGCAAAAATACTCGATGCAGAAGAACTTCGCCTGCCCGTCGCCGCAGACCTCAAACGCCAATCCGCCCGCCTGCGCAAAACCGTGCACGACATACTCTCTCAGGCTGATATGCCAGAAGGTGCAAACGATGCAGAAGTCATGGCCGATTTAATGGGCATCATCAAGGGTCTGGTCGATGCAGCAGGCGCGCGTGCTGGGTCAGACTCCCCTGCCAGTGCCACCAATTTGCGCAAGCGGGTGAGAAGGGCGGTGTTTGGGTATCTGGATGCGGGGGAATGAATGCTCGTACTGACAGCGGTCTCTTAAGCTGAAGCCATAGCAGATTGAGGCGATTTGCTCTGGTAGAGTGCGCCATGCGCACCATCTTAGATGCATGCAGATATCACTGCGCGCGAAGTCATTGTTTCTAAAAAATTGCTGATAATGCGAGCGGTGCGCACGGCGCACCCTACTTGGGTAAGCTCATCGCGGAAGCAGAAATAAATTTGCAGCCTCAAGTATTTCTCTGTGTCTCTGTGCCTCTGTGGTGAGCTTTCAGGTCTTATGCTTTTTCGTTTACCCGCCTGAACGTGTTGCAGCAGGTCGAATCCTTTTCTGGGGTATCGTTGCAATATACAGCCAGCGACCTGAACTTTAGTCTGGTTCACATAAACACAAAACAGGCATATCATTCATCTGGCTTTCGTGTATCAAGAATCATGGTCAAGCTGGCGCTTAAGCAGAACTTTACTACCTTGCCAGATTGCCGTAACTGAAAATACCTGATAAGCCGTAATGAAGGGCAAGACTACCGCATCGTGTGATCAACTTTCGAGAAATAAGCACCATGAATCCATCATTGAAACCAGCCGTGTTCTTATGTACAGCCATCGCGCTTGCCAGTTCCCCCTGTGCCTATGCAGCCGATAAACCTGCTGCTCCCGCAGACCTGGCGCTCTCCTGCCAGAATCCGGTAAAGAAAGGCGATACCGCACAAAGCCTGAAGAAACGCTATCCAGGAAACACCACGGTGCAGGAAGTGGATGGCGCGGAAGGGGCAACTCAAAAAGTACTGGTGCTTTATCCCCAAAACCTGATGAAGCCCTACAGGGTAGAAGTGTACTTTGATGATGACGCAATGACCCGCCTTGTTTCCGTCAATATTAATGTCGAAAAAAGTCAGTGGACTTATCAAGGCTTGAAGATACTCGATTCCATCCAGGCAGTAGAAAAACAGAACGGCAAACCGTTCACCCTGTACGGCTTTGGCTGGGATTACGGCGGCCACGTCACCAGCTTCAATGATGGCGTTTTTTCAAAACCGTCTGGCGACTGCACCCCGCATTTCCGCTTTCAGCTACGTACTGATAAAAATGCACCCAAGGCCATACTTGGCGAACAAAAAATCAAATCTAGCCTGCCTGCAGTAATCCAGGCACAGCCTTATCTGAGCGAAATATCACTCGACTTTGTTGAGCAGAAATAGTGAGGAAATTCGCAAGGTGCAGAAGCCCCCGTAGGTACGATTAGCAAAGCGTAATCGTACAAAACCGTGTCCCCAAGAAATGAAAAGATCGCAAGCATGCAGTTCAATGCCGAAATAATTCGATAGCATCTCTATGTCCAATCAATAAGTTGTTATAGGGTCTTACATTCGTATATTTCACATCACTGAAATATATGAATGTAAGACTCTTATTATTTTGTGTTTTTGCAATGATTTTTGACTGGCGGATAATAAATCGTGGATATAATGCCAGCACACATTATGCAAGCATGATGCTGATATCAAACAAGACAAAATAAAACAAAGAAGGGGAAGCCGTGCTCATCATCTGGGGGAAAACACATGTACGCAAAAATATTGGCTATGCTGCCGATTTTTGCCCTATTTGCCGCGGGCCGCAGGTATTCAAGCTCATCCGCGTTGGCCTGGCCAGCCACGTGTATTACATTACCTCAGGCGACGGGGAACTGGTCAGCCATGATCGCGAATGCCAGCAATGCAAAACGCTGCTCAATGCCAATCCTGATGGGTATCTGACACTGTCCAAGAAAAAACAGTCGCTGGCTGAGCTGATGAAGACGACTTTCCCAAGCTTGCCGGAAGTGTATAAAGACAGGCTGGACCTCGAAGAAAAAGTCATGAAAACCCCAGCCCTGCTGACGCCGCAAGAGCGCGCCATCATGATCAGGACACCCTTCCATCTCTTGTCGCCTCTGGTAGAATTGCGCTTGGGGCAGACCCACTTAGACATGGGCATCAGCCTGGCACTACTGGGTTCGTTTTTTCTCGTTACCATCGTCCCTGTATTGTTAACAAAAATCCTGCCCTTTGATGAAGCTATCATCTTCCTTGCCTGCGCTATCATCGCCTTGCTGGTGATCGGCTGGCAAGTGCTCACAGCAGGCGGCCGCTATGTCAAACGCCGCATCATCCCCGTCCTCGGCCCCAACTTGAAACCCTTGCGGCCGACAGAAAGCGAACTGAAATCAGCGCTGGCAGAATTGAAGACAGACCGGAAAAAAATGGCAACGAGATTGAAGATTGCGGATTTGCAAAAATATTTTTGAAGGACTGCACATTTTTTTAAAGCATGGCCGAAAATTTTGTAACGCCGCGTAGATACTGTTATTCCAGTCAAGCTAAATGCAAGCTAGCATCGAATGGCTTTCCGGACTTCAACACCCCCAAAGCGACATGTATCAACTTTCTCATCATAGCGCCAATAATGAGCTTGGCAGGTTTCCCGGCTGCGGCTAATCGTTGTCGGAAGACCTTACCCCAGGTGGTTCGATGCAGAGTTACCATGGCGGGCATATAGAGTGCTTTGCGAATAAACGTATGCCCAACCTTTGACATTTTTGCTTTGCGACAAATACTGCTGCCGGACTCATGCTGCTCTGGGTCAAGACCTGCAAAGGCAACAGCCTTCTTTACAGAAGAAAAACGTTCAGCGTCTGCATAATACGAAAGCAGTACAGCGATCGTGCGCTCGCCGAGCCCAGGAACACTGTCTAATAATTTTTGCTTATCTTTTAAATCTGGATCATTATTCATATGATTGTTGATCGACCGGTTCAGTGACTTGATTTCTTTCTCCAGCCACTCAA